>JAKIYB010000631.1 GCA_022708765.1 Armatimonadota bacterium
AAGGGGGCGGGCTTGTCCAGCCACACGCTGCGACTGCTGATGAACGCCTACCGCTGGGTGGGCGAGACGGCGCAGGCGAATACGGAATTGGGCGGCTATCCCTTTAAAACATACACGCCGGTGCAATATCCCGCGACTATCAACTGGGATCAGTATCAGTTCGGGAAGCCGAACAACGCCGCCTACGCCGATGGCACACCGATTGACTTTCAACCCGCTGCCGACGGCGTGCGCGGCATCGTCGGCGCGCGCTCGAACTACGGCGGCGGCAAGGGTACGGTGGCGGACTACGTGAAAGCGGCGAAAGCCGCCGGCCTCTCGTTCATCGTCTTCACCGATCCGCTGGAAGCGCTCACCCCGGCGACGCTGGAGGCATTGAAGCGCGACTGCGCGGATGCGTCGAAAGCCGGCGATTTTTACGCGTGCCCCGGCGTGGAATTCACCGACGGCATCGGCTGCCGATGGGCTTTTTGGGGGGAGAAGGTGGTCTTCCCGGCGGCGCAATGCGACAGCTACGGGAAGAAGTATCCGCTGTGGGACGCGGAGAAGAAAGTCGTGCTCCATTACGGCGCGTATAGCGCGAACTGCGCGTATTGCCCGAGCATGCTCCTCGACTACAAGCAGTTGGAGGCTAATGGGTCACATCGCGAGAACCTCTGGTGGTTCTACCACTACGCGCCCTTCGTCTACGCGAAGGACAAACTGGTTGCCGATAACTTCAAGGAATACCTGCTCGGGCTTAGTGATTTGCGCTGGGCGGCGATTTCCTCCTATACGCGCATTGACGCGCCTAGCGACATCACCGCCGCGGTCGGCGCCTGCGTGACCGGCTACTCAAACCTTGGGGCGGCGAAGGCGGGGATGAACACGCGCTGCGCCGCATACTGGCAGGCACTTTCCAGCCGGCAATACGTCACGCAGGGACCGACCATCGCCATCTGGGATGTCATAAACCCACAGATGGAGAGCAACTGGAAATTTACCCGCGGCGCCCAGCGCGTGCGGCTGCAGTTCATCGTGCGCTCTTCTGCCGGTATCGCTGAGGTGCGGGTGCATGACGGCGCGCGGGGAGTAATCCGCCGCTTTGCCGGCCACGGCGCGAAAGAACTGACGCGAGAATTCGAGATGGTGCAGGACCAACAGCATTACCTGGTGCTGGAAGTCGTGGATACCGCCGGCAAGCGCGCGGTCTCCTGGAACCACGTGATCTACTGCTACAAGCAGGGGCTGTTTCGCTGCGCGGATAACCTGAATATCCTCGGCGCCACCGGGCTGCTCTGGCATCCCGACCGCAGCCAGCCGCTCACCGCCGCCAAGCAATGGGAAAACGCCATGGATTTCGGCATCAATGGCTGGGACAGCGGTGGCTATCTCTGCCCGATGCCGGAAGCCGGGCTGCTGGACTGGATCCGCATCACCGACAAGAAAGACTACTGGCCGCTGCCCTGGCAGGATGGCAACGTCGGGAAGATTCTTGACGTGCCATTGAGTTCCTACAATATCCAGATCGCCAGCCAGCGGATGACACAGCTTTCCGAGCGTTTTGATTCTCCTGCGCGCCCTACGCCGGCGCTGGCCTCACCGCCGAAAGACCTGGGGCCGCTGGAGTTCTTCGAGAAGACGCACACCATCTATGGACCAATGACGCGCACCGACTGGTTCACCGCATGGAACCATCGCCGCGCGCGCGAAGGCACGAAGGATTACCGCGGGGGGATGGTCTGGCACGAAGGAGAGATTCACTTCACGAAAGACGTCACACTGCGCGGCGACGTGCCCCTCCCGCTGGCGCGGATCACCTGTCCCATTGACCTGGAGCGCGGCTGGGGCACAACGATCATCGTGAACGAGGGCGACGGCAATACCCGGGTGGCGGTGCTTCGCGCGAAGGAGACGATCCAGTTCACCGGGCGCGTGAAAGGCGGGGGGTATCTGACACAATTGCCCTCGCTGGTCGGCTACCTGGGCTTTCTCGTGCCGGAGGGGCAGGAATTCGTCTATCGTGTCAGCGTCTCCACCGAGCCGGGGCGCGCGCGGGACATCATCGTCGGCCTCGGTCAGGACGGGCAGGCGGTGAAGGCGGGCACGACACTGAAGTATCGCTTCGCCATTGGCACCTTCGCCGATAGTAACGCCGGCAACGCGCTGCTGGAAGACACCGTTGCGGCGATGAACCTTGCCGGTGGTAAAGAGGGCTACCCGGTGACGACGAAAGCCGGGGCCTACACCGATGGCGTCTTCTTCACCACCTTCCGCGCCGAGCAGGGGGCAGCGGCCTTCAGCGTCGGCGCGCGCGACCTCATCATTGACCGTCCCTTCCGTGTGCAGGGGCTGCAGGACAACGGCTGCGCCGCGCTCTACAGCAGCGGACGGCCTTGGTTCCGTTTCGTGCCGGTGGTC
>JAKIYB010000632.1:0-2060 GCA_022708765.1 Armatimonadota bacterium
CCGATGCCGTAGAGCGTATTCTGCCTGCGCTGGCGGGGGCGCTACGAGCGCAGGGCGTGGAACTTCGCGGTGATGGGCGTGCCCGAGCTATCGTACCGATGAATGATGCCACCGAGGAAGACTGGTCCACCGAATATCTGGCGCCCATCCTCTCCGTCCGCGTGGTAGATGGCGTGGAAGC
Source organism: Armatimonadota bacterium (assembly GCA_022708765.1). GTDB lineage: Bacteria > Armatimonadota > Hebobacteria > CAIYQO01 > CAIYQO01 > JAKIYB01. Next base: position 182 of record JAKIYB010000632.1, read on the forward strand.
GGCCATCGTGCATATCAATACCTACGGTTCCGGCCATACCGATGGCATCATCACCGGCAGCCTGGCCCTCGCCGACCGCTTTGTGGCCGGGGTGGACGCCGCCTCCGTGCTGGTCAATGTCTCCACCCGACTGTCCGGCGGTGGCGATTACGGCCTGGGCGCGGTGGTCGGCATCAGCACAGACAAACTGCATGCCCGCGGCCCCGTCGGTCCTGATGAACTCACGAGTTATAAATGGGTTGCCTACGGCGCTGGACATCTGCGGACATAAGCGCGAATATACCGCGTTGTTAACGAGAAGTTATCGCGTCTACGAGGAACCTTGCCGTTGCGCAAGGAAGATTAAGTTTATATCTCTGTTGGCCTGCCGTGTCGTGGGCTGTCGGCAGGCTCGTTTTTCGCCAGAAGGAGAAGATGCATGCTGTATCGCACCCATCCGTCTACCGGTCTATCGCTGTCTGCGATCGGTTTTGGCGGCATGCGTTTCGCGAATCCCGATGATCCTGATGCCTGCGCCGCCCTGATGTTGACGGCGTACGATGCTGGGATTAATTACTTCGATACCGCTATTGGGTATGGCAAGTCGGAAGAGCTGTTTGGCTATGCGTTGAAGGAGATGAAGAAGACTCGCGAGGCGCGCCCTTTCTACGTCACTTCGAAAACCTTCGCCAATACCCCGGACGACCTGCGCCGCGATCTGGAAACGTCTCTCACCCGCATGGGATTGGAATACCTCGATTTCTATCACTTCTGGTGCCTGCTCACCCCTGAAGCGTATGAACAGCGTAAAGGAATCCTGAAGGAGTTTGAGAAGCTGAAAGCGGAAGGGCTTATTCGCCATGTCGCCGTCTCTTCACACATGTCCGGCGATGAAATTCGCGTCATGCTGGACGATTACCCGTTCGAGAGCATCCTCCTCGGCTACTCTCCGATGAACTTTCTCTTCCGCGAACCCGCTCTCGACGCGGCGGCGGCGAAGGGCATCGGCGTTATCGCCATGAATCCGCTGGGCGGCGGCATCATCCCGCAACATCCTGACCGTTTCGCTTTCCTGAAATCGCACAGCGACGAAACCGTCGTGGAAGCCGCGCTGCGCTTCCTTATCAACGACGCGCGCATCACCACTGCTCTGGTCGGCTTCAGCACCGAGGAACAGGTGCGGGAAGCCGTGCGCGCCGTGGACGGCTTCGTTCCACTCACCGAGGCACGGCTGGCGGAGATTCGCGCCGAGATGACGGCGGCGTTCGATACTATGTGTACCGGCTGCCAGTATTGCGATCACTGCCCGGTGGAATTGCCCATCCCGAAGCTCATGGACGCCTACAATCAGTACCTGCTCAGTGGCAACACGCAAGATATCGCCAACCGGCTTAGCTGGCACTGGAGTCTGTTGAAGGAGGGCGAATATTTCGATCGCTGCACCGCCTGCGGCGCCTGCGAAGTCGTCTGCACCCAGCACCTGCCTATCATTGCACGCATCCGCGAGGTAGGCGAGGCGGCGAAACAAGCGCTGTCAAAGAAGGGATGAACCGATGACATTCGCGCCGCAGCCGCTGGTCACGCGTGAGGTTATTCGCCTGGGGATACTCGGTTGCACGGCCGGCAACGGACATCCCTACTCCTGGAGCGCCATTTTCAACGGCTACGACCGCGAGCGGATGACGCGCGAGTGCCCCTTTGCGGGGATTCCGCAATACCTGAACCAGCAGCCGCCGGAAACGCTGCAAATCGCCGATGCCCACGTCACGCATATCCACTGTTCCGGCGACGGCGGTTTCACCGCTGAGCACGTGGCGGCTTGCAGTCGTATCCCAAACGTGGTAGACGATCCTATTGATATGATCGGTGCGGTAGACGCCGTGATTGTGGCGACGGATAT
>JAKIYB010000632.1:2070-2392 GCA_022708765.1 Armatimonadota bacterium
CCGCCCCTTTATCGAAGCAGGTCTGCCCGTCTTCATAGATAAACCGCTGACCGATAACGAGGCGGATCTACGGACCTTCATTGCGTGGGTGGGTGCAGGAAAACCGTTGATGTCGTCAAGCTGCATGCGTTACGCGAAGGAGTTCCAGCCCTACCGGCTATCTACGCGCGAGTTGGGCGAGTTGCGTTTCGTCTCCATCACCACGCCAAAGAGCTGGGAGTGTTACGGTATCCACGCACTGGAGGCGATCTACCCTATTATTGGACCCGGCTTCCTGACCGTGCGCAACACCGGCACAGTCGAGCGCAATGTCGTGCACCTT
>JAKIYB010000633.1 GCA_022708765.1 Armatimonadota bacterium
GATCCTGGCTGCTGAAGTGCACCTTCGGCGGGCCGTCATGCGGCTGCCAGGTCTGTGCCACTTCCGCCATAATTTCGGCAACCGGACGTTCCGCCCAGTTGCCCGGTTGGGCGTGATGGTGCAGCCAGTCGAAGACCAACGGCACGCCCAACTCACGACAGACGGGCAGCAGATCTTCGGCGCTGAAAACGCGGTCATCGTTTTCCAGCACCAGCCTCGCCCGCACGTTGGCTGGCACTCGCGGCAGAATCGCGCGCAGTCGTGCCAGCGCCGCCGGCTTATCCGGCTTGCCGGCGCCGCCGTGGATGACGATCTTGTGCGCAGGTGGGAGGCCCATGGTGTCCAGCACCCGGCAGGTGCCCGCCAGATCAGCCAGCGCCGCTTCTACCACCGCGGGATTCTCCGAATTCAGCACGGTATACTGCCCCGGATGCATGCTCACCCGCAGGCAGTGTGACCTGATGTAGTCGCCGTTTGCTCGCAACAGCGACACGAACTCGTCCCACCAGTGCAGCGTATTTACCGGATGTGAGACGAAGGGGATGATGCCCTGGTTGATGCGGAAGAGGCAAAAGCGCTCCCGCATGTTATACTCCAGAATCGCCAGCAGGTCGGACAGGTTCAGGCGAATCAACTCGCGCAGCCGCTCCGGCGTGGCGTTCGCCAGCCGTGTCGTACGCGTGATGGACCGCTCCGGCAGTCCAAGGCAAATTCCCGCATACCCCGCCGCGCGTATCATCGGCCCTCCCTGTCTGCAACGTACCCCGTGGGCGCGGCTGTCGAACACCGTCGGGGTGATAGCGTGCTGTGTATATCGCGCGACATCGCCGGTTGCCCTCCCGCTCAATCTCGTCTACACTCAGTGGGGTGTCCAAGGAGCGCCCGAGGGGAGAGGAAGCAATGCTGGAAGAACTGACGCTGCAATTCGGCATTCCCGGCGCGGTGGGCTTTGTGCCGGGGGTGAACGGCCTGCCGAAAGCGATGCTGAGCCATGAGTCCGGTGCCTCCGCCGAGGTGTATCTCCACGGCGCGCACGTGACTTCCTGGCGGGTAGTAGGCGGCGACGACCTGTTCTTCATGAGCGCGGAATCCGCGTATGAAGAAGGAAGGCCCATCCGCGGCGGTATCCCCGTCATCTTTCCGCAATTCGGCGGTGGTCCGCTGCCGTCACATGGCTTCGCGCGCCTTACGGAGTGGGAGCCGACGCTGGCCGCCGTCGAGGAGAATGGCGAGGTGGAATTTGCCCTTCACCTCGAAGATACTCCCGCCACGCGCCATCTCTGGCCGCATCCTTTTCGTCTGGAACTGGCGGTGACGCTGACCGAGCGCGCCCTTGTCGTGCGCATGACCGTGGAGAATTCCGGCGCCGAGCCGTTCAGTTTCACCGAGGCGCTGCATACCTACTTCAGTGTCGCCGACGCGCGCCGCGCAGCCGTGCGCGGCCTGCAAGGCGTTACCTACATTGATAGCCTGCGCGATGATACCCGTGAGGTGGAAACGCCCGAAGCCATCACCTTCACCGAGGAGACCGACCGCATCTATGTAGCCGCGCCGCATGTCGTCCAGGTGGAAGATCAGGTCCGCCGACGCATCATCACCATTGAAAAGCACAACATGCCCGACGTGGTCGTCTGGAACCCCTGGACCGCCAAAGCCCAGCGCATGCCCGACTTCGGCGACAGCGAATACCTGCGCATGGTCTGCGTGGAAACCGGCCACATGGCCGCCGCGCACACGCTCGCCCCGGGCGCAACATGGCAGGGAGTGACGCGATTCAGCGTGGTGTGAGGTTCACCGGTTCTACCCGAAACACGGCCGTATCCGGTCCATCAAAGATAAAATCCACAACGTTCGCGCATTCCGCCACTACTTCGTCGCGGAAGAGTTCCGTCACCCGCGCGGGGGCGGGCAGGCGCAGGGTGCGCGGGCCAGGTTTGGCGGAGTGCACCATTACCAGATTCTTGCCCGCGATGAGGAAATCGTTCGTTTCAAGGTAGATGTGGCAGCCGGCATAGCGCGCGATTTCGCGGAGCAGGATGGCGGGCAGGTTCGGCGCTTCGCAGTAGATGCTGGCGTAGTCACCGGCGCCACGCGTTATGTTGCCATTTCCGCGCGCGCCGCGTCCGAGTTCCTTGATAGCGAGTGCCGGACGGCGGGTCATGGCGAAGCCGAAGGAGCGGCCGAGAATCGTCGCGTCCGCGTCTTCCACATGGAAGATGGGGCCGTAATGCCGGTCGGTGCCGAAGGTCAGATCGCCAGGAAGGTTGCAAGTGATCGGGTGCGTCCAATTGCTGATGCCGATGCGGTGCTCCCAGGGGTGGGGGTAGGCGCCGAGACGGATGCCCGTTGTCCGCGCCATTGCCTCCAGTGAGAAATCTCGCTCGCTCA
>JAKIYB010000634.1 GCA_022708765.1 Armatimonadota bacterium
AACCTCCAGGTTCTCTTTCAGGCGACCGAGCAGACGGGTGCGCAACCGGATAAGGTTTTCCACGCCATCAGCGGGGAGGCAGGAATAGACGCGCACCTCGGCATTCTCCTGTCCGATGCGGTCCACGCGGCCTGCGCGCTGGATGAGACGGATAATGGCCCACGGGAGGTCGAAGTTCACGACCACGTTGGCATCCTGGCAGTTTTGCCCTTCGGACAGCACCTCGGTGGCAATGAGCACACGGACCGCACGTTCGCCGGGATGCATTTCATACTGGTTGCTGGTTGGCGAGAACCGGCGCACGATATCCGTGGGATTCCCTGTCTCTGCCGTCACCGCCTCGACATCGCGTAAATGTAGGCGTCTGGTGAGTTGCTCTTCGAGATAGCGCGCGGTGTCAGCGAACTGTGTGAAGACCAGGACTTTGCTCTTCCCTTCATACTCGGTGAGGAGCTGGTATAAGGTATCGAGCTTCTCGTCACAAGTGGCATCCCAGGTGCCGGCGTTACAGACGATGCCCATCAGCTCCTGCGCATCGGCCAACAAGTCTTCCCGCAACTGCTTGGTAAAATACTTGGCCGGAATCCACTTAAACTGCTTCCGCCCTTTCTTGCGCGACTGCACGTAGGTGTCATAAATTGATGCCGCACGCTTCTGCAGGTCGCCTAATGAGATCAGCACTGGATCGGTCAGTTCCTCCCCCTCGCCATCCGGCTCCTCGGTGACATCGGCATCGAAGAACTGCGCCAGGGAATCGACGTCGATATCGGATACGGCTGTGTCGAGTAAGCTGCTGTCCTGAGTGCCGATAGGCAAATCAAGTCCGTGATCAATGGCGTAGACATACACCAGGTTGCGCAAGGCATGGCGCTCCAGCGAGAGCAGGAAGCAATGCCCCGAGCTCTCCAGGCGTTTGAACAGGTTGGTGCGGCAGTAACCCAGTAGCCGATGGCCGGCTTGCGACAGGTTATCGAGCAGTTCCTGGTCGTCTTTGGGGGCGATAGACCACTTTGCTTCGTCCACATAGCCGCCCAGACCATAGCGTGGTAGGCGTAGTCGATTGATGGTATCGACCACCTGGGCGTTGAAGAGCTTACTGTACTGGTCGCCCGGCGTGATGGGGAACGTTATCGTTTTCGGGATGCGCTTGGGGAAATAGCTGCGCACACCCGTGGAGAGCGTCAGGTAATACCGCTGGTGGTCCTCGTCAAACCCGGCGTAGTTTTTGATGATGTAGCCCCGCGTGCGGCGCACCATGAACAGCTTGAGCAGGTCACGCCAATCATCCGGGCTTTCGCTGTGTTCAAAGGCGACCAATGACCGGGGTGATGCCTGAAAACGCATAAAGAACTGGTCCTCGGTCATGGTGCGGAACAGAGCCTCGGGCCGTACTCCCAGGTCGGCTTTCTCATCGAGCACGAGCCGTAACTGGTTACTCAAATCCTCGTAATGCTTGTTATATGGCGTTGCCGACAGCAGCAACACCTTGGCATCCTGGTCAACGATGAAATCGCGGAGATCCGTCCATGCCAGCGTTTCGCGATTGCGCAAGTTATGGCTTTCATCGAGAATTATGAAATGAGTACGTCCCTGAATTTCAAACAGCCGTTTCACCTGACTATAGGGAACAACAAGGCCATTGATATCATACCGCTGCAAGTAGCCTTCCCACATCGATTTCAATTTCGGGGGGCAACAGACCACACACTTCCCCATGCCGTCTTCCTGCAGCATTTTGGCCACTGCCGCTGCGGTCAGTGTTTTGCCCATCCCGACAACATCACCAACCAAGGCCACACGGCCTGTGTGTAGCATCCGACGCAAGCGTAAGATGGCATCACGCTGGAAGGCTAACACCTTCTCTTCAAACAGACGTGGCAGCCGATATTCACGCGGTGCCTCCAATGCCTCAAAGGCCAGATGGTAGGCAATCTTCAAGTAGACCAGATACGGACTGACCGGTTCCTCACGAACCCAACTTTCCTCGATTATTTGCGCCAGCAGGTCGCTGATATCCCGGCAGAAGGGATCGTTCCAGCGCTCCTCGAACCAAGCTCTGAGCTTGGCGGTGGCATCACTATCAGTAACATCAACATTGAGTTCGCCTTGCTCTGATAGGCCGGGGCCGGTGAGATTGCTACTTCCGACAAACGCCTTCACAGGTGCCGAGGGATGGTCGTTATAAGTGAGGTAGAGTTTTGCATGAAGGGGATATGGCAGGAATACCTTCACTTTGACTTTGCCAGTGCGCAGTTGCCGTACCAGACGGCGCAAACCTGACTCCGAAGAATTATCGGGCATGCCGAAGATGAGTTGCTGTTTGAAAGATTCAACGAGTCGTGTCTCGCGTTGCTTCATGGCCTTCGGACTG
>JAKIYB010000635.1 GCA_022708765.1 Armatimonadota bacterium
GTAAATTGTGATCATGACAGTTCCTCGCCTCCCTATTCACCCACCGCCAGCAAGCCCCGCAGGTCATCGTATGATGTCAGGCAGACGCCCAGATCATCGAGCAAACCGTCATGCAGATCATACACCCAGCCATGAATGGCGACCGACTGCCCGCGCCGCCAGGCGTCCTGTATGATCGTGGTGTTGGCGACGTTGGCTGCCTGCTCGATGATGTTCAACTCGCAGAGGCGGTGCACGCGCGCGGCGTGGTCGGGCAGGGCGTCCAGCTCCGCTGCCCGGCGGTGGGCGATGTCGCGGATGTGCCGCAGCCAGTTGTCAATGAGCCCGTGGGACTGCTCCTCCAGCGCGGCCGCCACCCCACCGCAGCCGTAATGGCCGCAAACGATCACATGCTTCACCCGCAGTACATCCACCGCGTATTGCAGCACCGACAGGCAGTTCATATCGGTGTGAATGACGAGATTCGCCACGTTGCGATGCACGAATAACTCGCCGGGCTGCAGGCCGACGATCTCATTCGCCGGCACGCGGCTGTCCGCGCAGCCGATCCACAGATATTCTGGCGACTGTTGACGCGCCAGCGCGGCGAAGAACTCGGGGTTGGCCTGACTGATGCGCGCGGCCCAGGCCCGATTATTCGCAAAGAGGTGCGGTAACACTTTCATGCAAGTCTCCCTGCAGTCTGTCTTCCGATTATCCCGGCCAGTCGCGGGACAGGAACAGGCGGCAATCAGCGTCAGCGCCTGTTTCGCGCCGCGGCACGGGCGGCGGCATAGTCATCATCCCCCAGTACCCCGCGCAGCATCGCCAGCACGTTTGCGACCGGCGTACCGACCTGGATGGCGTGTGACGGCGCGGCGATATACCCGCCGCCGCTCCCGAACGTGGCCACCAGGCGCCGCGTTTCCACATAGACGGTCTCCGCATCGCCATGGGGCAGCAACTGCTGCACGCTGATGCCGCCGTGGAAGGTAAGCGCGTCGCCGTAAGCCGTCTTCAACCGCGCGGGATCCATCCCGGCGGCGTCGGTCTGTACTGCCTCGAAAACCGTGAAACCGGCGTCAATGAGGTCGGGGAGGATATCGAACACCGCGCCGTCGCTGTGCACCATGCGCGCGGCATGCGGCGCCAGCTCCGCCGCGCGGGTGGTCAGCCGGCGGTGGAAGGGCATGAGTAGCTCACGGTACATTGCGCGCGAGATGAGCAAGCCGGTCTGCGAACCCAGGTCATCCGCGAAAAAGATCAGGTCCACCTGGTCGCCAATAACTGCCAGCGTGCGCGTCAACATCGTGTCGAAGACGCCGGTGATGCGCTCCAGAGCATACGTCACGACCTCCGGCGCTTCGATGAGATTGACGATAGCCTCTTCCAGTCCGGTCATCCAGCAGTAGATTTCAAAGGGATTGCCGCCGGCGATGAGGATGGCTTTCGCGCGGCCTGGATTGCGCTCCGCCGGGTGCATGGCAAGGCCGTCGTAATCGAACGCCGCCGGATCCGGCCAGGGGTAGTCGCGCAGCGCCGCCACCGTTTCCACCCCGGCCAGCGGATACCGTGCGATTTCGTTATACTCGCCGCCCTGATAATCCATGGGCGCCCACTGGATGCCCCAGATGTCGCGGCCTTCAGGCAGCGGGGCGCCCAGCGGCGCGGGGCGCGGCAGGCGGACGATGTCCTCCACCGCGCGCCGGAGGGCGGCCCACTCGAGTTGGTCGCCGGCCAGTTCGCGCTCCAGCATCGCCGCCATCTCGGCGGTCGCGCCAAACCCCCAGGAGAAGGGTGTTCGGTCCGGCTGCTCGTGGCGCAACGCGGCGAGGACGCGTTCACGGGGTGTCATGCGGTTGCTCATGCGCGCATGATACCACACGAAGGGGGAGTAAAGGCAAAGGGGTACTTCCTGAAATTGCTAAACCGGTCTAAAACTAATCGGAGCTGTCAAGCGTGATAATGATTGATGCGAGGAGCGCAGCACCGCGTTCCAGCTCACTGATCGGGCAATGTTCGTCTTCCCGGTGCGCCTGCGAAATGGTGCCGGGGCCGAAAACCACCGTCTCCCGTCCGCCCAGCGCGAAGTAGCCGCCGTGCGTGCCGTAGGGCACCGAGCCGGCGGCAGTGCCGGTCGCCGCCTCCATTGCGTTTACGAGTGGCGTCTCCGCCGAGGTGAGGAGGGGAGGATTGTAAAATTCCACCTCCGCCATCGCGGTGATACCCAGCCGCGCGGCCTGCGTGGATATCGCCGCCAGCAACGCGTCGAAGGGGGCGTCGGTTCCGGGCAGCGGGCGGTAGTTCAGCCAGGCGCTGCTTTCCTCCGGGATGATGTTGTAGGCGGTGTTTGGCGTCCGCTCGCGGGTAACCACCAGTGTGGAGGGTTCG
>JAKIYB010000636.1:0-2056 GCA_022708765.1 Armatimonadota bacterium
GCTCGATGGCTTTAGTCGCCTCCGGTGACGCCGAACCGCCGAACCACGGCTTGATCTTCACTCCGTTATACTTCGCCGGATTATGGCTGGCGGCGATCATCAGCCCCCCGCCCAGTTTGTTGCGCACGATGTGGAAGGAGAGCACCGGCGAGGGGATGCTGCAATCCGTCAGGCTGACGGCAATCCCCTGCCGGGTGAGCATCGTCGCCGCCAGCGCGGCGAACTCAGCCGACGCGAAACGGTTGTCATACCCGATAGCCAATCCTTGCGCGGCCGTGCCTTCCTCCTGAAAAAACCGTCCCGCCGCGTGGCTCACCACCGCCACCCGCTCGAAGGTGAAGTCATCGGCGATCACGCCGCGCCAGCCATCGGTACCAAAGACAATCGGTTTCATCGCTCCTCCCTATGCCCAGGTCCCCCGCGGCAAGCGCAAGTTGCGCTCGATGAGCGCCATGCGCTGCCGCACGCAGGCCGCGCTGCGCAGCCCGTCTTCCGGTGTGTTGCGTATATAATCCAGCATTTTCGCCACCGTGGTTGTCGCAACATGCATACGGGTATCGGAAGAGGCGTAGTAGATGAACATTTCACCGCTCTCTCTCACCACGGCACCGTTGCAGAAGAGCACATTGGAGACATCCCCCACACGCTCTTCGCCGAAGGGGGCCATCAGGTGGCCGCCGGGGAGATGGGTGACGCGCCAGGGTTCCTGCTGGTCGGTGAGGAAGGCGTAGAGCACGTAGCGCATGCCGGCGGCGGTATCGCGCACGCCATGGGCGATGTGCAGCCATCCCTGCTCCGTCTTGAAGGGCGCCGGCCCCAGGCCGTTCTTCACCTCCTTGATGGTGTGGTAGACGCGCGGGTCAATGAGCATGTCTTCGCCGATCTCCGCGCCGTCAATGCGGTCGGACAGCGCCCAGCCGATGCCGGACTGCGACCCCACGCGCATGAAATCGTCGGACGGACGGGTGTAAAAGGCGTATTTCCCATCCACAAACTCCGGGTGCAGCACCACGTTGCGCTGCTGCGGCGCGGGCGTCCTCAGGTCGGGCAGGCGCTCCCAGGACACCAGGTCGCGCGTGCGGGCTATGCCGCACTGGGCGATGGCGCGTGAGGTGTCGCCTGCGGGGGCGGACGTATCCTTGCGCTCGGTGCAGAAGAGGCTGTAAATCCATCCGTCCTCGTGCCGCACCACGCGCATGTCGTAGATATTGGTGTCCGGATCGTCCGTCTCCGGCATGGCGATGGGATAATCCCAGAAGCGGAAATTGTCTATGCCGTTGGTGCTCTCCGCCATCGCGAAGAAGGACTTGCGATCATACCCCTCCACCCGCACCACAAGGAGAATCTTCCCGTCAAGCTCAACGGCGCCCGCGTTGAACGCCGCATTCACCCCCAGACGTTCCATTAAGTACGGATTTGTCGCCGGATCGAAGTCGTATCGCCAAAACAGCGGCACATGTTCATTGGTCACAACGGGATAGGCGTAGCGGTCGAACAATCCGTTATCCCATGCGGGATCCACGGGATTCGGACGGGTAATCAACGCCTCGTAACGCGCGGTCAACGCCCGCACGCGCCGGTCAAACAACGTCTGCGACATGAGAGGGCTCCTTTTCGGTGATGCCCCTTTCATTCGACGTCCTTCCGGTGCCGTCCTGCCCCATAATACACATAACGATGATAGCGCACGTCGAGTGCCTGAACTGGCAATTCCCACGCCAGTTCTCCCCATGCCGTCCGCCCTTCACATCCTTCAGGCCATCGCCAACGGGCTGGAAGACATCGCGTGGGCCAACGAACAGTTGCACATGCTGAAGACGAAGTGTGAGGAGGTCGCGAAGCAGATCGTGCTCACTGGAGAGCCGTCACGCTACGATACAGCGGTGACGCGGCAATTCGCGGCATGCATGGACGAAACGGTTGCCGGCGGCAGCAAAGAGGCGATTCGTGGCGTGCTGCGGGAGATCATTGACCGGGTTACCCTCGACCCGGGACGACTGCAGATCCGCGTCGAATACGCATTTCCGGGGCCGCTAACGAAAACAGACCCCGGAGA
>JAKIYB010000636.1:2106-2367 GCA_022708765.1 Armatimonadota bacterium
GGCCGCATTTTGGGAATTGGAGAACGTGTGTTCTCTTTCGCCACGCTCACGCCGTGCGTAGATAAATCATTCCCCAGACCGCCAGGTGTTCCTCTTGCCGCCTGAATAGTCGTGTCTACGTAGTGGGCTGCGCGAGATTTGTACCGGCGACTTTGTGAACCCCGCTACATAACTCCGACCTACTGCAAGTCAATAATCGGGCATGTACTGATTCATACATCGTTCAGAAACACTTTGGCAGAAAGCATCCTTTTGTCTAGC
>JAKIYB010000637.1 GCA_022708765.1 Armatimonadota bacterium
GCGCCAGTTCCGTTTTCCCCACGCCAGTGGGTCCCATGAAGACGAAGGAGCCGATAGGCCGTTTGGGGTCTTTCAATCCGGCACGAGCGCGGCGAATCGCTTCCGAGACGGCGTGCACGGCATGCTCCTGGTCAATGAGCCGTCGGTGCAGTTCCTCTTCCATATTGAGCAGTCGGTGTGCCTCTTCTTCGAACATGCGTGCTACCGGAATGCCCGTCATGCTGGCGATGAGCGCGGCGATATCTTCCGCCGTCACGACAGACTCCACGTGAGGCCGGCTCTGTTCTTTCTCCTCGATTTCCGCACGAAGTTGAGCGAGCTGCTGTTGAATGCGCGCCGCGCCTTCGTAATCCTGCCGCAGCGCCGCGTCATTGCGCTGGTTCTCCAGTTCCAGCACTCGCGTTTCCAACTCGCGCACATCGCCCGGAATGAGCAGCGCCTCAATGTGCCGCCGCGCCCCAGCCTCGTCCATTAGATCAATAGCCTTGTCTGGCAGGAAGCGACCGGAGATATAGCGCGCGGACAACTTCACCGCCGCCTCCAGCGCTTCATCCGTGTAACTCACCTCGTGGTGCTGTTCATAGCGTTCGCGCAATCCACGCAGAATGGCAATCGCCTCTTCGATGCTCGGTTCCTCGACGTAGACCGGCTGAAAGCGCCGCTCCAGCGCCGGATCCTTCTCGATGTGCTTGCGATACTCATCCAGCGTGGTGGCGCCCACGCACTGCAGTTCGCCGCGCGCCAGGGCCGGCTTCAACATGTTGGAAGCATCAATCGCCCCCTCCGCCGCACCCGCGCCTACCACGGTGTGCAGTTCGTCAATGAAGAGGATGATCTCCCCCTGCGCGGCGCGGATTTCATCCATCACCGCCTTCAAGCGCTCCTCAAACTCGCCGCGAAATTTCGATCCAGCTACCATGCTCGAGAGGTCCAGTGAGATGACGCGTTTGTTCTTCAGCGTCTGCGGCACGCGGCTCTCAATGATCGCCTGCGCCAGTCCCTCGACAATCGCCGTTTTTCCCACCCCCGGCTCGCCGATGAGCGCCGGGTTATTCTTCGTGCGGCGGGAGAGAATTTCGATCACCCGGCGTACTTCGTCGTCGCGCCCGATGACCGGGTCGAGTTTCCCCTCGCGCGCGAGCAGCGTCAGGTCGCGGCTGTATTTGGCCAGTGCCTGGTACTTGCCCTCCGCGCCCGGCTCGGTGACGCGCTGGCTGCCGCGTACCGCGGCAAGCGCGCGTTCCACCGCCTCGCGGGTGACGCGCATATCGCGCAGCAGATGTGCGGCGTCGGAAGCGCCCTCCTCGATGATACCGAGCAGGATATGCTCGGTCGCCACATATTCATCGCCCATGCGCTGCGCGATGGCTGGACTGAGTTCGCCGAGCACGATTTGCGTGGCGGGCGTCGGGTAGACCTGCGCCTGCCGCCCGCCGCCGCCCTGCACCTTCGGCATGCGTTCCAACGAGCGTTTCACCGCGTCGGCCAACCGCACGGTATCTACCTTCATCTCCGCCAACAGCTTTGGCACGGTGCCTTCCGCTTGCTCCAGCAGCGCCAGCAACAGATGATCGGTATCAAGCTGCATGTGCTGGAATCGCTGCATGATCGCTTGCGAGACCATCAAGGCTTCCTGAGCTTTCTCGGTAAATTTATCGAAACCATTTGCCATGGCGTGTTCCCTCCAATCGTCGTGTCCCTTACCACTCCTGGGTAATCCGCTTCAAGCGCCGTTTCGCCTGCGCGCGTACGCGTTCTACCTCCGCCTGCAGTTCTTCAATGCGGTCGAGCAGGCGCAAGATCACTTCGATGCCTGCAAGGTTTACCCCCAGGTCGTTCTTCAGCCGTTGAATCTGACGCAGGCGTTCAATGTCCGCCTCGCAGAACATGCGAATATGCCCGCGCCGTTGCGGGCGTATCAACCCCATGCGCTCGTATAACCGCAGTGTTTGCGGATGAATCTCCAGCATTGCCGCGATAATGCTGATGGTAAATCGCGGTTCCCAGCACTCATCTCGTCGTTCCTGATCAGCCATTCGTCATCCCTCACTCTCCCAGTAGTCATCGCTCCGTCCGTGGATTATCCGGCCGCAGCCGCGCCAGTTCCTCGATGAGCTCTCGCTCGCGCGGTGTCAATTCCTTCGGCACCGTCACGCGAGTCGCCACGTAGAGGTCGCCGGCGCCTTCGCCGCGCAGGCGAGGCATGCCTTTTCCGCGCAGGCGCAGCTTCTGTCCGGACGAAGTGCCTGCGGGCACGCGCGCCGTCAGCCGATTGCCGTCCAGCGTCGTCACCGGCACCTCTGCGCCCAATGCCGCCTCCGGGAAGGTC
>JAKIYB010000638.1 GCA_022708765.1 Armatimonadota bacterium
GCGGATATCCGCGCGCAGGGCGGCGTGGCACGCATGACCGACCCCGCCATTATCAAAGAGATCAAAGCAGCGGTCTCCATCCCCGTGATGGCGAAGGCGCGCATTGGCCACTTCGCCGAAGCGCAGATCCTGGAGGCGCTGGAAGTGGACTTCATTGACGAGTCCGAAGTCCTCACCCCCGCCGACGACCGCTATCATATTGACAAGCACGCCTTCAAGGTGCCGTTCGTTTGCGGTTGCCGCGACCTGGGCGAGGCGCTGCGGCGCATCGGCGAAGGGGCCGCGATGATCCGCACCAAGGGCGAAGCCGGTTCAGGTAATATCGTCGAAGCCGTGCGCCACATGCGCACCGTGCAGAGCGAGATGCGCCGCATTCAGGCATTGCGCGAAGACGAGCTGATGGTGGTTGCCAAAGAGCTGGGCGCGCCGTACGACCTGGTGCAGTATGTCCACGAGCACGGCAAGCTGCCGGTGCCGAACTTCTCCGCCGGCGGCGTGGCCATCCCCGCCGACGCCGCGCTGATGATGCAGCTCGGTGCTGAGGCGGTCTTCGTGGGCAGCGGTATCTTCAAGTCATCCGACCCTGCCCGCCGCGCGAAGGCAATGGTAGACGCCACTACCTTCCACGACCGCCCGGACATGCTGGCGGAAATCTCCGCCGGTCTCGGCGAGCCGATGCGCGGCATTGACGTCGCCACCCTGCCGGAAAGCGAGCGCATGGCAACGCGCGGCTGGTAGTTCGGGAAAATACGCGGAAAGTAGTGAGGAAGTAATCAGTGAAGGGGCGAGCCATATGGCCCGCCCCTTCACCGTTTCTCACTCCAGCACTTCCTCTTCGCCAATTGGTGCCACCGGTTCCGCGCCGGGGCGGCGGCTGTAGCGGTAGCAGAGGAAAAGGTCGGTGAAGACCAGCGCGGCGTTGAGGGCGTAGAGGTAGACCACCCAGCTCATGGCGCCGAAGATTTTGCTGGCGATGCCGCTGAGGTAGCCCATGAAGACGAGCCAGAGGAAAATGAGGCTCTTTCCTTTCGTGGACTTCGCCTTCCACGTTTTATACACGGCGAAGGGCCAGCTTGCGCCGAAGCAGATAAGCATGCCGGCTTCAAAATAGCGGGCAATTTCCGGGTTCATGGCACGTCGTCTCCCTGGGCCACGCAGCGGTCGCATTCCATGGTCAGGCGCACGCATACATCGTCCGGCGGGCGCGCGACGGGCAGGTGCGGAATGATGGCCGGGCACAGGTGCTCATCCACCAGCCGCTCCCATTCCGTGCGCGAGAGCCGCGGGTCCCCCCGCTCCAGCAGCCAGGCGATGACGCTGGCGTCAAAATGCACCTGCACGCCCAGTGGGCGGAACCGCGCGCTCAGTTCCGCCAGCAGGCAGTCGCGCAGCCACTGGCGGCGCGCATTGTCGCCGGTATGCAGCGCGTCGCAGATCAGATCCACCTGCTCCAGCAACCCATCGCCCAGCAAACGCGCGGCGCGGACGCGCGCATGATCCGGCGCGCCGGCGGCGGCGAAGCCCAGCGGCAGACCGGCGGACGCGGGAGTGTCGGCGGTGAGCAGCACGATGGCATCGCTGAAGTATACGCGCTTGCCGTCCGCCAGCGTGAGATACCCGTCGCGCAGTGCCTGCGTCAGCGCGTCCAGCGCCGCGGGATGGGCGGCCGGCACATTCTCGCAGCGCAGCACGCACCACGGCATCTGCTGCACCTGATGCAGCGGTAGGCGCCCCTGATAGCCCACGTACCCCGGCGGCGCGCCCAGGAGCATCGTCAGGTCGCTCTGCTGGGCGAAGCGCGACCAGTCCAGCGTCACCACCCGCGCGGCGTCGCCGTAGAGGCACTCGGCGATGGTGGCGGCCAGCGATTCGCTCTGTGTGGCGGCGGCGCCCAGCAACAGCACCACGGCGTTGGGGCGCGCCGCGCGCAGGTCAAAGCCGCGCAGCGTCACTTCCAGCCGGTTCAGCAGCGCATCAACCGTCTCAAGCGGCAGCGGGCTGCGCGCCGTCAACGTCTCACGCAGGCAGTTGAGTCGTGCATCCAGATCCTGCGTGGTTTTGCCGTCCGCCACTCCCCGCGCCACGCACTGTTCCAGAATGTCTATCGCCTTGTCCGGAAAATGCCGGTTGCGCAGGTATTGCCCGGCGAAGGCGACGATCCACGCCAACTGCGCCTCCGGCACCGTGACGCCCTGGGCGCGCGCCAGGCTGTCGCGCACGGCTTTGAGCACCGGCAGCGTCGCTTCCAGGGTCAACTCCTGCACGCGAATGGGCTGGAAACGGCGCTCCAGCGCGGCATCACATTCAATATACAGGCG
>JAKIYB010000639.1 GCA_022708765.1 Armatimonadota bacterium
CCCCCGCCGCGCCCACGCCCATCGGCGACCGGGAGATCCGGCAGCGCCTGCTCCGGGCAACCGTCCAAATCCTGGCATTGGAGAAAAGGGGCGGCCGGCTTCAACCGATGTGGACCGGGTCCGGCACGATCCTGACGCCGGACGGCCTCATCCTCACCAACGCCCACGTCGTCACCGATCCCGACCCCAACTACCGGCCCGACGTGCTCGGCGTCGCTATCACCGTGCGCTCCGACGATATGCCCGAGCTGAAATACCTGGCGGACGTGGTGATCTTCGACGACGCCCTTGACCTGGCCGTCATCCAGATCGCCAGCGACCTGAGCGGCAACCCGGTAAACACGGCGGCGTTGAATCTCAACTACATCTCCCTGGGCGACTCGGACTCGCTCGAGTTGGGCGACCTGATTCACATCCTGGGCTACCCCGGCATCGGCGGCGAGACGATCACGTTCACCGAAGGGGTGGTGAGCGGCTTCACCCGCGAGCCGGGCGTGGAGGGCCGCGCTTACGTCAAAACGGACGCGACCATCGCCGGCGGCAACAGCGGCGGCCTGGCCGCCAACCTGGAAGGCGAAATCATCGGCGTGCCGACACAGGTGGGGTACGGCGGCGCGGAGCGCTTCGCCGACTGTCGCTATCTGGCCGATACCAACGGCGACGGCGTCATCGATCAGAACGACAACTGCATCCCGGTAGGCGGCTTCATCAACGCCGTCCGCCCTATCAACCTGGCAAAGCCCCTGGTGGAAGCCGCGCGTCTGGGCATCACGCCGAGCAGCCAGAAACCCGAGCCGAGCGCCCCCAGCGGCGCCGGCAAAGCCAGATTCACCAACCTCGTGTTCGCCCCGGCGGTGGACGACCGGGACCAGCCGACGACCATCGTCACCCAATTGCCCTCCGGCGCAACCGAGCTGTACGCCTGTTGGGAATACGCCGGTATGGCCGATACGCTCAACTGGGAAGCGCGCTGGTATCTCGACGGCGAATACCAGGAGGACGTGAGTTGGCCGCCGGCCCTGTGGAAGGGCGGCGGAAGCGGGCGCTGGTGGGTGAGCATCTACAACGACGACGGTTTGCTCGAGGGGGTATACCGGCTGGAACTGTACGTGAAAGGGCAGAAGTTCCTCGAGAACGAAATTCGCGTGGGAGGCGCTGTCTCCGGCCCGGCCATCACCAACCTGGTTTTCTCAGTCGGCATCACCGGCGACGAAAAACCCATCGTTCCGGCCACGATCCTGCCCTCCGACAGCACCATAGTCTACGCATTCTTCAACTTCAGCGGGATGAGCAATGGGGCGAAGTGGGCGCGTTACTGGTATCACGAAACTGAGGAAGTCGCCTGGAAAGAAGCTGTCTGGAAAGAGGGCAGCGAGGGGGCAACGTGGCTCTCGCTCAGTTCCGAAGAGCCGCTGGCGCCCGGCGTGTACCGGCTGGAGCTGTACGTCGAAAACGTGCTGTTGGCGGCCGGCAGTTTCACCGTCGCGGGCAACCAGTCGCAGGAGGCCATCGGTCCGATCCTCTTTGCTACCGGCATAGACAGAAAAGGCGATCCGGTAGGCCCCGGCGAGACGTTCTCCAGCGGCGTCAAGGAGCTGCATTTCTTTGTCGAGTACAACGAGATGCAGGACGGCCTGCGTTTCGATGAGCGTTGGTTCTACAACGGGGAAGAGTTGCTCGTCATCAATCTGACCTGGGATCAGGGTAAAAGCGGCACGTTCAGCGACTACATCTACCGCAAGAACGGTGAGCCGCTTTGGGATGGAATGTACATACTGGAACTTTACCTGGAAGGCGAGTTGGTGCAGAGCGCGACGGCCGTCATCGGCGACGCAGCGCCGCCCGCGCCTGTTCCGCCAGCCGGAAAGGGGCTGCTGCGAATCCAGGGGTACATTCTGGATGCGGACACCCGGCGCGGCATCGAGGGGGCGGTCTACCTGGTGCTGGTTCCCGGCGTGACCGTTGACGATTGGGGCGGCGATGAGAACGATATCTACGCCAGCGGCCTGACCGACGCCGCCGGTTATTTTGAATTGGACGGCTTGTTGGAACGCGGCAAGGCCTACAGTATCATCGTATGGGCCGAGGGCTACCTCCCCGTCACCGGCGACGGCATCAGAGTGGGCAACGAAACGTCGCCGCTGGAAGTAGAGATCCTTTTGCAGAAAAAATAACACGACTTCAGGGAAGACAACGACGCTGTGGCACGGCGGATTGTAATCCGCCTGAAGCACTAAATTGCAGCGCGGCCGGCTTGCGCCGGATCACAATCCGGCGCTGTGGCGCGGCGGATTGTAATCCGCCT
>JAKIYB010000063.1:0-1954 GCA_022708765.1 Armatimonadota bacterium
GCCACGTAGAAGGCGATCACCGGATAGCGGTTCTCAATGCTCCATTTGGCAATATTAAAGGTTGTTTGCTGCACCGTGGCGGCCATGCGTTCACGAATCGTAGCCATCACCCACACTCCTTACATCCCGGCGAATGGTCGTTCCCCTGGACCCCTGCTTGTGCTGTCACGTTACTGCTTCTCCTCGAGATCCATGCCGCACTTCGGGCAGCTTCCCGGCTTCGTGCTGGTCACCTCGGGATGCATCGGGCAGACATAGTGCTGCGTTGCCTGCTCTTTCACCAAGTCCATGCCGCACTTCGGGCATTTACCAGGTTTTACGCTCTTTACTTCGGGATGCATCGAACAGGTATACATCGTGTCTGTTGTGGTCGCGCTCGCTGACTTGGTCACACCAGGTGCCGTCGTTTTTCTGGGGACCCTGGTCGTCTTTGCATGGTTCGCATGCGGGTTCGGTGTTGTCTCCACCACCGGACCGGGCGCAGGAGACGGTGCTTTGGCCGAAGACAGCGGCTCATCGTCCGTCTGGACGACAGTGGGGGTATGGGTCGCTTTCTGCACCACGGTGACTTTGTCGCCGTCACGCAAATTATCCTGACCCGACACGACGACGACCGCTCCATCCTCCAGGCCACCAAGGATCGCCGTGCGGGTATTGCTCATGCCCCCCGTCGTCACGGTGACGCGCTTGGCGATACTCTGGAAGCCATCATTGACCACCGTCATCACGCTCGTTTCGCCGTCACGCCGGAGCACCGCGTGATTCGGTACGGTGATCACCTGCTGCGGTGAACCACTGATCTGCAGGTCCACACTGAGGTACTGACCGGGCTGGAGCCGCCCATCCCCATTCGGCACGCGCGCCTCCACCACGGCGGTACGGGCGGAGGTGTCGCGGACCGGGAAGATTGCGGTCACTTTACCGACGATCTGCCGATTGGGATCGTTGATGGTGTGCGCGGTCAGGCGCTGTCCCAGCCGGATGCCGGCGAGGTCAGCCTCCGAGACGTTCACCTGGAGGCGGACGTGATCAATCTTGGCAATCTTTAGGATCGCCATCCCAGGCTGCACCAGCACCCCCGGCGCAATCATGCGGGCGGTCACGAAGCCGCTGTAACTGGCACGGATGTCCGTATACCCGCGAACCGTACTGGCCTCCTGCAGGGCAGCCTGCGCCCGGCGCACTTCCGCCTGCGCCATGCCGGCTTTCGCCGTCGCCGCCGAGAGTGCGGCGTCGGCGCCCCGAGAGTCCGCCAGCGCTGTCTGCACCATCGCCTGCGCTTCGGTCACCCGGCCACTGGCACTCTCACGCTCGGCTAACATCTGGTCCTGCCTCG
Source organism: Armatimonadota bacterium (assembly GCA_022708765.1). GTDB lineage: Bacteria > Armatimonadota > Hebobacteria > CAIYQO01 > CAIYQO01 > JAKIYB01. The sequence goes on from JAKIYB010000063.1 coordinate 1,337, forward strand.
CATCAGCCGTGGCAATATCGGCCTCCGCAGCCGCCTGGCGCGCTTCGGCTTGCGCCAGCTCCTGTTGGGCACGCTTCACCCCGGCCTGGGCCGTCCGTACCGCGGCTTTGGCCTGATTCAGTTTCGCTTTGGCCGTCTCAGCCTGGGCGGTCTCACGATCAAGTTCTTCTTTGGCAATCGCGCCGACCTCATACAGCTTTTTCGCCCGTGCAATCTCTGCCGTCCAGTACGTGACATCGGCTTGCATGCTCTCGACATCACCCTGCGCCTGTAACACTCGCTCCTGCGCTTCATCGATGCCTGCGCGTGCCGCATGCACCGCGCTCTCCGCTTCACGCGCCAGTTGCTTCGCGCGGGCCAACTCATTCTGCGCCGCTTTTACCCCGCCCTCGGCACTTTTGACCGCCGACTGGGCTTGAGTCAGTTGTGCCCGCGCGATATCGACCGCACTCTCGGCGCGCGCCTGCGACGCACGCGCTGCCGCGATCTCGGCGCTGGCCGCCGCCTGCCCCTGCGCGGCGCCCGCACTGCCATACGCAGCCTGGTCTTCTTTGGCGCGGAGTTCGTGTGTATCCAGCCGTGCCACCACCTGCCCGGCGTTCACCCGGTCACCAGGAT
>JAKIYB010000063.1:2014-13437 GCA_022708765.1 Armatimonadota bacterium
GACGTCCCGTCACCCGCGGGTAGATATCCTCCTCGCTATCCGGCACCACGGTGCCGGTATAGCTGACCGTCGCCTGAAAGGGGCCGGCCTGCACGGTCTCCGTCCCGACGGCGATGGTGCCAGGGGCGGCCTGCGCGCTCATATCCATGAAGGCGGATTGATGGACAGTGGAGACGGTGGGATCGCGGAACTTCTTCACGACAAAGATCGTGCCGGCCAGCACCACCGCCAGGGTCAGCACGCCGGCGATGATACCACGGGCCTGCTGGGGGATGCGCCGGCGAAAGACGACCACACCGACACTGGCCAGGATGAGGAGCACCACCAGGACCACTCCCCAGGGGACACGCAGCCCCGCACCGTTGGCGCTGATGCCCTTGCCGGTCTCGACCAGGAAATGGGCGGTGCCGTCCCCATCCATCGTCATGCCGGCCATCTGTTGGACGGTCACCTCGACCTTCCACTCACCAGCCATGGAGAAGTCGACCGTTGCGCCATATTCGCCGGGGTTGGCGCCTGCTGTGGCCTTGGCGTCGGCAGGCATCGGCATACTGGTCATATCAATATGCACGTCGACCCCGGCGCCGGACAGCGGTTTGTCGCCGTCAAAAACCTTGAGAATGAGGAGATTTTCCCCCACCGACGGCGGCGACGGCTGGCTGGACAGCTCGACGCGAAACTTGCCGGCAGTCCCGACCACGCCCTCACCAGCCCACACCAGATTGGTGGTGAGCAGGAGACCAATAATGAGTAACAACGTCATACGCAACATGGGGAAATCCTCCTTAACCCTCGGGTGAGGGGGTCATCGTCTCTAGCCCCATCGCCCGATACAAGTCGGCGAGGGCGATTCGGTACTGCGCCTGGGCGGCAACCAGACTCTGCTCAGCATCCGTGCGGGCCTGTAAGGCATCCAACAGTTCGACGACAATGCTTTTCCCGGCCTGGTAGCGCGCCTGCGCCACCGCGAAAGATTCCTGGGCGGCCGTGACCTGCTGGGTCGCCGTGTCGATGTTCTGGCGCGCAGCAGCGACGCGGGCTTCTGCGGCGGTGACTTCCGCGCGCACCTGGAGTTCGACGCTCTCGCGCATGGCGTGCATACGCTGCACCTCCTGTTCCGCTTCCAGGACTTCCGCTTTGCGTCGTCCACCATCGACCAGGGGCAGCCCGGCCATCACCCCGGCAGAGAAGCCCACCGAGCGATTCATCTCGCCAGGGATACCCCCGTCGACCATGCCGAAGGCATAGACCTGCGGACGATATTGCGCCTGGCGCGCACGCACCGTAGCTTGTCCGGCGTCAATGAGCGACTGCGCCACGTGGAGTTCCGGACGCGCGGTCAGCGCCGTCTCGAGCGCATTAGTCGGCGGCACGGCCAGTGTCGCTGCGGCTTCGGGAGCGGTGATAGGCACGGCCAGAACGGCCGCAAGCTTCGCCTTCGCAACCGTCACCTCTGCGTTGGCGTTCGTCACCTGCTGCTTGGCATCAGCGAGTGCCGCCTGGCTCCGCAATAAGTCAAACTTGGGGATCTTCCCCACGTCAAAGAGCTGTTGGGCCACCTTGGTAGCTTCAGCTTGTGCGCGCAGTTCATCGTCGGCTACCCGCTGCATCGCGAGGCGTTCCACCCACTCGGCATAGCGCATGCGCGCCTCGCGGGCTATGGTGATGCGCGTCACCGTCACCTGGGCAGCGACCGCCGCCTGCTGGCGCTGCGCCGCAAGGACCGTGGCCTGCAGGCGACCACCGGTGCTCAACGGATAGAGGGCCATCGCGCCCACCTGGACGCCGCTCTCACCCGGCACCCGTGCGGTCGTCCCTGTCATTAGCCCGGGAACGCCTAATGTCCCTGCCATATTGCTTCCTGCGATCACCCCGGTGCCGGTCACCTGCAATGCCGTGTCGGACTTCGCCATCCCGACGCGTGCCTGGGCCGCCTGTGCGTCAGCTTGCGCAGCACGAATCTGCGGATTGTGTTGCAGTGCCAGTGTCACGGCCTGCGCTTCAGATAACGCAGGTATCACCGGTTCATCGGCGCTGGCCAGTGATACGGCCAAGAGAAAAAGGGTGCTATAAAGTATGCCTCGCCAGGTGTGCATCGTTGTTGCCCTCCTTAGACCAGCCACTCACAGTTGCTGTTTGGTTACTCAGGACGCCACCGATCATCATCGGGTTCCATGAGTTTTATCGGTGGTTAGTGGGCCACGTGAGGACCATCATATGGGGTTTGGAGCTAGGACGTTGCCAATAGCTGTTACATCGTCTATTCTGATAACGTATTGTTCACCATCGAGACCGCGAACGCCTCCATCATCTCGGCCGGCAACGGCCGCAACATCACCAACAGCTCATCCGGCGCACATTCATCAGGACACAGCCATGCGGCATAATCAGCCGGATCAAGGATGACTGGCATGCGGTGATGGTATGGCGCCATGAAAGCATTCGCCGTCGTGGTGATGATCGTCACGGTGTAGAGTTCGCTGCCATCTGGTCCGAGCCATACCTCCCATAGCCCGGCGAAGGCGAAGAGGCGGGGTGGAGCGACTCTACGAAGCATTCACAATAGTTACGAAGAGAGCTGGGATTACGGTGCCAATTTGTCCTGAAGCTTATCCACCGTGAGTTGCGGATTGCCTTTATAGGGATTGTATAGCGGATCGCCGATGAGGGTCATCTGCCAGCTCGCGCACGGTTGCGTGCGCCAGTAGCACTCGGCCAGCGTATACTTGCCTGTCAGCAACAGCGAGAAGAAATCTTCCGGCAGCGGGAAAGCGGACAGGTATGGTTCGCTCACCGGCCCCATGGTAGCCGCAACGCCGTGCTGGATCATCTTGGCGCACCATTCTTTCGTCTGTGGGTTGCGCAGATTGGACGCTTCGTAACTGGCAATGTGGTACCCGACAGCGCCCTTGTTCCAGGTGAAGGCCGGAACGTAGTTACACAGAGAATACCAGCCGATATACAGCGCGGCGTCAGGACAACTATCGGGCGCAAAGAGCGTCTTTTGCTCATCCAGCACCACTTGCAACGTAGTCTCCTTCGCCAGCAGCGCGGCCAGTTTTTTTAAGAACACATCGTAGCTTTCAAACTTGCCGCCGGCATCCAGATAGACCGTGCCGGTAAGGCCCGTCTTCTCCACCGCAACGGCATCATCAATCATCCGTTTCGCGTCAGCCGCGGTGGGGCCGTCAATGCGCGCGGTCATGTAGAATGCCGGCCAGGTCACATCGTTCGGCAGAACCGCGCCTTCCGGAGCGGGATCCTGTCTCGCCTTCCAGTGCAGCGGATTGCCCTGCATATTGCCCAGCGGATAATTCCCATGCCAGAGCAGCGCGAGTTCATTATCCACCGCGGCATCGCGGTAACTCGCGGGATTCATTTCACTCCCATACGCGTAGACGAGACCGATGAGCCCCTTTTCGGCTGCCACAGCCGCCAGGTACCTATTGACGAGTGCCGGATCCGGCGCTTCCCAGCGCATGCGCACGCTGATGGCTTTCACAGTGTCACGCGCCTGCTGCTGTGCTTTCAGATAACTCGCTTCATCTCCGCCGGCCGGGTCAGTTTTTGCCTCATACCGACCTTTTACGAGGAACTGGATGGCGAGAAGCTGTCGTTGCGCGATGGCGCGCTGCGCCGGGTCCGTGAGTTTCGCCACCTCGAGTTTCTTCTGATACATGAGCTTCTGCACCGCGAGTCTGGCCGTCTCCAGCGCCCGCACGCGTTTGCTGTATCCATCCGCTGTCTGATCTTCCAGGTTCGGCAGCGTGTCCTGCGGCATCTCCGGTAACGTCTCAAAGACCGTGTTCAACCGCGTCAGGTCCTCCCCCTTCGCAACCGGAAAGGTTTTACCCACGCTGTCCAGCAGGAGTTTTACCAGCGAAAGCGTGCGCAGCGTTGACTCGCCAGACGCCTCGTACGCCTTCAGGAGCTCGGGATACGCACTGGCGGAAGGCTGCCACCCGATCTTCACCGGTACGCCCCACATCAGCACGATACAGCGGATCTTGCCGGCCAGCTTTGTTTTCAGGAAGAACTCGCGCACCGGCACGCGGATCTCCGTCTCGTATTCCGCGCGGGTGCAGTGGTAGCCGGTACCCGTGGAAATCAGGCAGAGGTGTGTTGCTGGAATCCCGCGCGCCTGTTGGTAATGCTTGGCCAGTTGCACGGACTCCGCGCTCTTCGCGTTGGCAACGATGAGCACCTCGCGAGGCGATAATGCCCATGCCGTGCAGCAAACCCCCAGCAGCACCCAGATAAAACCACGCATGCGGCAACTCCATCATCAAGCCGTACTACGGCATTCACCGCGGCGTCACGCGTTGCGCCTCACTTGTGAATACCGCAACAGGGCGAGTGGTTTCACGGTGTGTACCGGCGTCGGGCAAAGTAAATATCGTTCAACTAACATACTATCCGGCATGCATCCCTGTCAAGCGGCTGTGTTGGGAGGAAGTTCTTCGACGATGGCGGTGATATACTCATGCGTCTCGTATTAGCCCGTACACCAGCACTCGGCGAACCGGATGATACAGCGTTTCCATGCACTCGATGTCACACACCCAGCCAGCATACCGAGCCAAGGCGCGTGACGCGAGGCTGTTGCCACCTCGTTCTTCTGGCCGTAAAAAGAGATGCTGGATCGAGAAATAGTCAATATCGTGCAAAATAAAGTCAACTTCGCATCATCCGACCGCGCTCTATTTTGGGTAGGATGTAATGGGTAATCTGTACCAGATGCGGGCGATGGCCGGGTAAACCGGCTGCAGTTGGAGGGAAGGTATGAACCGTCATCGTACGTGTATACTGATCTGCGGAGTGTTAATGATGGTAAGCGCTGCGCTACTCGCGCAAGAGCCGGTGCAGACAATGCAGATCACCGAGCGGTTTGGCGTCACGCACCTGGACCAGATTATTGATTTTGACCTGAATAAGCCGGTTGATGCGAAAACCACCACAGTACTGGGACCGGACGGTACGGAAGTGCCGTATCAATTGCTGGACGGCGGTAAAAAGCTGGCGGTGCGCACCGACCTGCCCGCCTACGCCACGAAACGCTGGCAGGTGATCGCCGGCAAGGCGCCGGCGCCAGTCCGCGGCGTCGTTGTGACGAAAGCCGACGCCTGGTACGAAATCACCAACGGGTGCATCGGCCTGCGCATCCCCACCGTGTCGGCGGACCTGACCAGACTCCCCGCGCCAATCCAGGGCGTGTGTTACCAGGACGGCACCTGGTCCGGTCCGGGGCGGAATTTGTTAACGGTAAAAGCCACTGCCGTCACCGGCATGAGCGTGCGTTTCCTGGAGCAGGGACCGTTGAAGGTAGTGGCGCAGATTCGCTACACTTTCGACCGTCCTGAGTATCGCCATGGCGCGCAACCCATCAAGGCTGCTGGTCCGGGGTATTACACCTCAACCATCACCATCGAATGGCAGCAGCCTTCCATCCTGTTCGAAGAAGATACCGACATGACGCTGTCCTACGCGGTAAATGTGTACGACGGCCTGCAACCCGATACGGCCCGCACCCGCAAACTGAATTCAACGGACATGGTTACCGCCATCACCTATAACACGCCTATCGGCGTGGGCGATACTTCCACCGGCAATCGCCGCGGTCGGATTTCCGTCTGGAATCCGTGGGATAGCTGGTATTACCAACTCTATGACAAAGATGCCCCGGCGGACGCCAATCTGTTTGGCATTTTTCCCGGGTGTGCTTCTATTGCGCTGGGGGCGCACTCGAGTGGTGTGGGCATTCACACCGCTCCTGGTGAAAATGGTGGCATGCCCGTCGCCGGCGTCACTCTGCAGGCCAATATCCGCCAGGATGCGCCGCACGTGCGCTTTGGCTGGGGGATGTTCCTGGGCGTCAAGGGCCGCGACCTGCCGTCGCCACACCGCATCCAGCCCATTGTTCGCCAGATGAGCATCCACAGCGGCATTAACCTGAATAAGATGGCGCGCTATCAGTTAAGCTACCCTGACCCGGAACGCGGTTACGGGGGCATCTACATGTCAGCCGAGAAGGTGCAGGATATCATCATGCGCGCTCGGCAGGATAAAGGGTACTTCGGTTACCTGCGCGGCGCCGATCCGACTGCCACAACCCTGGTCGATTTCTGGGCGGATACCAAAGGCGAATCTTTCAAACGCACCTCTACGGCGCGCGTGGTCGCCACGACCGGCAACAAAGTGCTGCTGGTGGATGACCAGAATCCGGATGTCTGGCTGGGAACCGTGTGCAACTACCCCGGCGTTGATGAGGGCACGTCACTCGCCTTCGATGTCATGATTGACCGCGGATACACCCCATCCCTGGTGCTGCGCCACTGGCGGATTACCCTGGCCACGAGCGGCGCGCACCTGACCGAACCAGAGTTTAAAAGGAAGGCGTGGAAAGAGGGGGCGGTGACCGCCGGTGCCTGGCACCATGTCGAGGTGATCAGCCACGAGAATCGCGAGATTACCCTGCGCATCCAGCCCGCGGGGGGGCAAGTGCGCGAGATACGCTACACCCCGCACCGTACCGGCCATGACGCGCTCCTTTTCCAGGCCGGCTCGCCGCAAGGATGGCAGGGGAAAGTCTACCTGGATAATATTGTCGTAACGCGTGCACTTGCCGGCGTTGCGCAGCCCGATATTGTCTTCCAGGAGAATTTCGAGCGGGAGACGGTCGGCAAGGTACCGGCCAACATGCTGGTCGAGGCGATCGCTAATCAATATGATAATCTGATCATCAACGCCCGGGCTCTGCTGCGCCACTTTGTCGAAGGCGACGGCATTTACGCGAACGACACTCATTACTGGCATGGCGGGCTGGCGATGAGCCGCGATCTGGTGTGGATAGACTGCCTGCTCGCTTCCGAGCACCTGTCCGCTGAGCAGCGCGACATGCTGAAAGCTATCGTGGCGATGTATGGCTACATACTCTGCGATGACGACTACGTGCCGCTGTTCAACGGGCATGGTCAAAACCTGGGCACGCCCAACATGCCCATCCAGCAGAGCGGCTACCGCAACATGTATGCGTTGTATCTTAGCCAGCATCCGGACTTCAGAGAGCGGGCCGCCGGGGTGACGACGGTGGTTAAGCGAAGCCTGGAGAGCACCACAAACGAATACGGCTCCCACATGGGATGCGTCCACTACGTCGGCGCGGCCATGGGGCCACTACTGAGCTCCATGCAGCAACTGAAGGTCGCCGGCATCGCCGACCTTTTTAAGATTGAGCCGCGCATGGCGAATTTCGCGCGCTTCTACATGCACTTCACCACCCCGCCGGAACCGCGCTTTGGGATGGCGCGGAAGATGATATCCGTCGGAGATAGCGCGACCGAGTCGTCGGAATTGACCGGGCAAATGGCCACCGCCTTCACCGATAGTGATCCCCTGCTCAGTCGCCAGCTCATGGCTATCTGGCGGAAGACCGGCAAAACGCATTCCGGCTTCCACGCCACCACACTGCTGAAGATTGATGAGACGCTGCCGGATGAAGACCCGAAACTCGGTGCCGCCACCTTCCCCGGTTACTATTCTGTGCTGCGTTATGGTTGGAACACCCCGCAGGAAACGGCGGTTTGGTTCGTAAACGGCGACACCTACCGCGATCACTATCATAACGACAACGGCACCCTTGTCGCCTATGCGCTGGGCGCGCCTCTTTCTCTGGATTGGGGGTCTCTCTACTCAAATCCATCGGTGCGCGTGGATGGCGGCGCCCACCACAGTCTGGTGTTGCCGGAGGCGATGTATCGCGCGCGCTGGGACCAGCCGGCGGCACTGAACGCCGGCGGACGCTGGTGGGACGCGCAACAGAAAGCTTTCCTGAATTTCCGCACCGCAAAGCTGGCGACCGCCACCTTTGGCAAAGGCGCAGACTGGCAGCGCACGGTGCAGGTGCTGCACCCCAATGCGGACTACCCGGTGATCCTCATCCGCGACGCCTTCCAGGGGGGATCGGTCAGGGGAATGAAGATATCCACCCTCAACCTGATGGCCACCGGCGAAGTCGAGACCCCCGCTGGCCCTATGACGCCACCAGTATCCGATCAGCGCAAAGATAATGGGCGACCCTCCGCCGGACCGATCTTCCCGCTGCGGCCAGGAGTGAATAAATTCGGATTCACCGGCGCGTCATTCGGCGGAACAAAACCCGCTATTGACTGGGATCTGTATACCATCGCTGACGAGACGCTGCAGGCCAATATTGGCAACTGGGCATGGAGCGACTTTGAGCGCCAGCACATCCTGCGCCTACGCGGCGTTGGACCGTTCACCACCGTCATCCTGCCCGTCCGCAAAGGGGCGAAGCGCGAAGTCGCGGTGGAGCGCGACGGCGCTAACCTGCGTCTGACCTCCGGCGAAGAAATTACCCTCATCGGCGCCGACTTCTACGCCTACAGCCTTCCGGATCGTCAGGCGCTGGCTACTTTCACCGCGGCGCCCGCCATCGGTCCTGGTGGCATGCAAGCCGAAGGCGGCCCGGTTGAGATATTGCTAAACGGAGATCAGGCCATCGTGACCGCGCATGGGGACAAAGGTCCGCGCACGCTGACTCTCCCCGGCGCCTGGACCGTCGAAGACAAAGGATCCCCTCTCACCCTGACGAAAGGAAAGTGGATATTCGACTACCAGGGAAGGGAACCGTTGACAGTGGCATTGAAGAGAAAGTAAGTCACCGCACGCGACAGGAGCAACTTATTTATGCTGACCGCAGAAGTCATTAAGCAACACGCTAAAGCCATGGGCGCCGACCTTGTCGGGATCGCGTCCATTGACCGATTCGAAGGCGCGCCCATTCAGCAGGATCCGCGACAGATCATGCCCGAGGCAAAATCCGTCATCGCCGTCGCTTTCCGGGTGAACCGCGGCAGCTTGCGGGGTATCGAAGAGGGCACCTTCTTCAGCAACTACTCCGCCATGGGGTACGGCGGCATCACCTACCTTTTTATGCCGCTGGTGGTGATGAACATGGCGCGCATGATTGAAGACGAGGGATACGAAGCCATCCCCTACGGGCACCAGAGCGACTGGCGTGCCATTGACCAGGAGGGAAACCTGCAGGGAATCAGCCGCCCGGTAGTACCTGGCCGCGCGGCACCGGACGTGGCGGTGCACCTGCGCATCGCCGCCTACCTCGCCGGGTTAGGCGAGATAGGCTACAGCAAGGTGTTCCTCACCCCGCAGTTCGGTCCGCGACAGCGTGTGGGCATTATCATTACCGAAGCGGAGTTGGAACCTGACCCGATTTATGATGGCCCACAGCTGTGCAACCGCTGCATGGCTTGCGTGCGGGAGTGCCCCGGCCAGGCGATCAGCGCGACGGAGACGGTGAAAGTCACTCTCGCCGGACACGAGGTGGAATGGGGCGCTTTGGATTGCACGGCCTGCGACATCGCCTTCCGAGGAGGGAAGGTACTCACTGACCCCGATCATGAGCCTGTATATGTGGATGGCGGGATGTATGGCCAGCAGATTGCCGCATCGGAGATCACCCCGTTCCATAAAAAGCCGCGCAATCTGTATAATACCGGGCAGGCGGTGTGCGGCGGACGCGGCTGCATGCGCGCCTGTATGATCAGCTTGGAGGCGCGTGACGTGCTGGAAAACAGATTCCACGAGAAGTTCCGCCGGCGCAAGCCGTGGCGCGTGGACTGGACGACCGAACCGGAGACAGAGCAGCCTGACGGATATATCAGCGACACCGATTGACCACCAGCAAAGGCATAACCATGCAATTCGCCGTCGGTTATCAACTCTGTGAAGGTGACGGAGAAGAACCGTTCCTCGATATTGTGCGGGAGTACCGGTCACACATCGCGGAAGTCTACTTCCCCTGGGGTGATTTGCCGTCCGGGCGCTCGCCGCTCACCAGCCGGCGCGGCTATGTTGACTGGGGCGCGCAGGCGCGACTCGAGGACGACCTGTGCGCCTTTCGCGCGATGGGCATTCGTCTCGATCTCCTCTTCAATGCTAACTGCTACGGCGGCCGCGCCATCAGTGCACAGTTGGAAGCGCAGATAGTCTCGGTGCTTGATTACCTGGGTGAGGTGGTGGACGGCGTCGAGACAGTCACCACCACGTCGCCGGCCGTCGCGCGGACGGTAAAGCGCTACTATCCGCGAGTCGAAGTACGAGCGTCAATCAACATGCGTATCGGCACGATCAAAGGAATGGAATACGTCGCCGGACTCTTTGACAGTTATTATGTGCAGCGGGAGTTGAATCGCGACCTAGAGGCCATCGCCGAATTAAAACGCTGGACGGATGCCAACGGGAAAGGGCTATACCTGCTGGCAAACAGCGGATGCTTAAGCCACTGCTCGGGGCAGACCTTCCATGATAACCTGGTGGCGCACGAGCAGGAAATCAGCGAGACGCAGAATATTCCGGACTGGAACCCGCACGTCTGCTGGCATTATTTCCGCGACCGCGCCCACTGGCCGACGGTGCTGCAGAATAGTTGGATTCGTCCCGAGGACCTGCACCACTATGACGCATTCTTTCCTGTCATGAAACTGGCCACACGCATGCACGCGCGCCCGCGCATGGTGCTGCATGCCTACGCTACCCGGCGCCATTACGGCAATATACTCGACTTGCTGGAACCCGGTTTTGCCCCGGCGTTCGCCCCCGAAATACTCGACAACACCCGATTCCCCACGGACTGGTTCGCCCGCACTTCGACGTGCGACCGCCGGTGTGACCGGTGTGACTACTGTACGGGAGTGCTCACACGCCTGCTGGAACGCGCATAACGTGATACTGCTTTTGATACAGACCGTCTCGACCGAGGTTATATATGGATCACCAGTCATTCCGCACCCCACCCCGCCACCTGCGTCCGGCGCCATTCTGGGGCATCAACGATGACCTGACGCCGGATGAGGCCGCGCGGCAATTCCGCGCCTTCCTCGATGCTGGCTATTCCGGCGCCTTCTTTCACACGCGCATGGGTTTGCGAACCGCATACCTGGGTGAGGCGTGGTTCGCGGCATTCCAGGGGGCGCTGGCGGCAGCGCGCGCGGAAGATGGTTATCTCTGGCTGTATGATGAGGACTGCTGGCCGAGTGGCAGCGCTGCCGGTGAAGTGACGGTGATGCGGGATGAGTATCGTTCCACCGCGCTCTACGCTGAATTGCTGCGGCCCGGCGAAACGTCGCCCGTCCAGCCGGACTCCGCCATCATGGCGGCCTATCGCATTGAGCGCGAGGGATGTCTGCTGCATCATGCCGAGCAGATTGCCCCCGAAACGCTGGATGTGGCCGTAGGGGAGCGTCTCAGTTTTCGCCGGGTCTACGCCGTGCCGAATTTCGGGTGCTGGGGCGACCGTTCCGTGGTCAATACCCTCCACCCTGAGGCGACGGCCCACTTCCTGCGCCTAACCCATGAGGCATTTGCGCGCGAGGCGGGCGGTGATT
>JAKIYB010000640.1 GCA_022708765.1 Armatimonadota bacterium
CAGGTAGCTCACGCAGCCGTTTTCACCCATATTCCCGCCGTGGGCGCGAAAAATGGAGCGCACCTCCGGCGCGGTGCGGTTGCGGTTATCCGTCATGCACTGCACCAGCACCGCCACGCCGCCCGGACCGTAGCCCTCGTACGTGACGTCTTCGTACTGCACGCCTTCCAGTTCACCGGTGCCGCGCTGGATGCTGCGTTTGATGTTATCAGCGGGCATGGAGGCTTCGCGCGCTTTCTGAATGGCGTTGCGCAGCCGCAGGTTATTATTGGGGTCGCCGCCGCCCGCGCGCGCCGCGGCGATGATCTCTTTCGCCAGCCGCGTGAAGGTTTTGCCGCGCAGGGCGTCCATTTTCCCCTTCTTGATGCGAATATTCACCCATTTGGAATGTCCGGACATGCGTTGTCTCTCCCCGTCGTCCTCACCGTCACGGCGAGGGATGCCGCGGGGTTAGCGCCCCGCGCGTGTCGCGATAGTATACCATAGCCCATCATCACGAGGCAAAACGCGGGCGGGCTGGCGCGCAAAGCCACGATGACAGCCATGGGCGTTGCCGCACGATTCGCGGGATCGGCTCTGCTGAGCTGGGTATCGGCAGGCATGCGCACGCGCCTTTTCGGGTATAACCCGCATACGATGGGAGCGATGACCGGTCGGCATGTCGCCACGGTATCCGCGCTGGCGATGAAATGATGGGAAATTGCCTGCGGGGCCTTCCAGAGAATAGGCAAAACCTGCTAAAATAAAAAATGTTGGCTGGAAGCCGGTGAATTATTTTTCTTACCTGTGCAGATGGTCGTATGACCGTATGTGGTAGGCGCCGGACCATGAAAGTAAACCGGCGCGGGATTTATCCGGGCCCATATTTCGCAGTTATTCCGAGGAGTCTCGATGGGCGTGATCGCCGTCCGCTGTCCCAATTGCGGGATGAAGCGGGATGTTGATGAGACGTTCGTCCGCCGGACGGTGAAGTGCCTGCGGTGCGAACGCCCGTTTTCTGTCAAGGCCGCCATTAGCGCGCTGCATCACTTTTCCGGTTCGCTGGTCGCCGGGAAGTATTTGCTGCGCGAGCTCATTGGCGAGGGTGGCTTCGCGCTGGTGTTTCGCGCCGAGGAAGTGGCCGCCAATCGCGCCATGCGCTCGGTGGCGGTGAAACTCATCTATCCCGACCCGGAAATTGCCCGCGAGGCGCAGGCGGAAGAACTCATCGCCATCCTGAAAAATTCCCACCCGTTCATCGTCCACGGCATCAGCGCCGGCGTCTGCGAGTTGGGCGGGCTTAAGTGGCTCTACCTGGTGATGGAGCTGGCGGACGAGACGCTGGATATGCGCATGAAGCGCGGCGCGCTGCACCCCCGCGAAATCTGGACCGTCACCGAGCACATCGTCTCCGGCCTCGCTTTCCTGCATAAAGATCCCGACCGGCTGGTACACCGCGACTTGAAGCCGGCGAATATCCTGCGCGTGGGCGCCTACTGGAAGCTGGCGGACTTCGGGCTGGCCTACGCGATGGAGAAATCCGAACATCCCGGGCGTCCGAAAGGCGGCACCGAGCGCTATATTCCGCCTGAAGGGTTTGAAGGCGTCATCACGCCGGCATGGGACATGTGGTCGCTGGGCGTGCTGCTGGCGGAGGTTTTCACCGGCGAGCACCCCTTCGAGAGTGATCGGCACATCCTCTTCGCCATTACCCATATGGACCCGAATATCCCGGATAATCTGCCCGTGCCCTTCGGCGAGATCATCCGCGGCTGCCTGGTGAAGAAGCGCTCCATGCGCTGGACGGCGCCGCAGGTGCTGGCGACGCTGAACGCCGCGCAGGGCATGCGCGCCACGCTGTCCGCCTACCGGTGGAGCTTCAGCCAGGCACTGAACCGCCTGGGCAACGGCAAGGACGCGCGCGAAGGCAAGTCCGCCGCGCGCAAGAGCGATGAATAACGCGGCGGGACATCCGGCCGCGGAGGCACGGCATCATGATGGGTTGGGAGGAACCGGAAGAACTGTTCGTCCAGACCGGGGGCGGCAAAGGCCCGCGGGCGGCGGGCGGCAGCGATATCGGCTCGCGGCGCGCGGATAACGAAGACGCGCAGCTCTGCGATGTCGCGCGCGGCCTCTTCGTCATCGCCGACGGCATGGGGGGCCACGCCGCCGGCGAACAGGCCAGCGCGCTGGCCGTGCAGGCGCTGGACACCGAACTGAGCGCCGTGCGCCTGGATGCCGCCATCGCCGCCGGGGAAGATGCCGTGCAGGCGCTTTTCGCCGAAGCGCTCCTCGCCGCCGACGCCGCCATCACCCGCGCCGGCG
>JAKIYB010000641.1 GCA_022708765.1 Armatimonadota bacterium
AGGTTCTCTTTACGCGCGAAAACTTCGTCAATTTCGAACTGGTCTTCGACTGGCGCATCTCGCCCGGCGGCAACAGCGGCGTCAAGTACCGCGTCCAGGACCGCCTCTTCGTCCCCGAAATCCCGGGCAAACGTTTCGAAGACTGTGTGGCGCTGGCGCTTTCCCGGCCGCGCCCGGCGCGGCCGGCAAGCGGCACGGAGTACGTCATCGGGTTCGAATACCAGGTCATCGACGACGAAAGGAATCCCGATGCGCGCCGGCATCCCACTCATCGCGCCGGAGCGCTTTATGATATGCTCCCCGCGTCACGGCCAGCCGCCGCACCCGTGGGGGACTTCAACCATTCCAAAATCGTCGTCGGGGGCAGCCGCATTGAACACTGGCTCAACGGCGTCAAAGTCGTGGATGCGTCCCTCGACGCGCCCGAAATCGCCGCCGCGGCGGCCAGACGCTGGGGCGCCTCTTCCGCCGTCTATGCGATGCTCACGCGCCAGCCGCGCAAAGCCTGCCCCATTACACTTCAAAACCACAACAACGAAGCCTGGTTCCGCAACATCAAGATCAGGGTGCTGCAATAGGGGCGAATGACTGATTGCATCGAGTTTGAAATTTGTTATTCTAAATCCACTGCGGCTTACACTGCTAAGCGCCGGCAAGGCTCTTCCACGTCGAAGAGATCTCGACAGCATCCCGATCCACCGGGCACTGGCGGAATTTGACGCAGCCTTGCGCGAAATCGCGCCTTAGTGCCGCTTTTTCTGATCCCCGGAGCGTCACCTTCTTGCGGGATGTGTTGTAATATAGCACGCACCGTGGATTGGAAGTCGTCGTGCAGCAGACGGCCCCGCAACACACGGCGTTGAGTTGTTCAGGTTGTTGCCTGGAGTCTTCCAGGCGGAAGCATATGAGCCCTGCCCACCGGTTCACCACGCCGGCGGCCGCAAGGAGGAGCATGGACACGCATAGCCTCACGATTATCGATAACAGGACCAATAAATCCTATAATCTGCCCATCTCCCAAGGAACCATCCGGGCTATGGATCTGCGCCAGATCAAGGAGAGCGCGGACGATTTCGGCCTGATGACCTACGACCCGGCGTTCATGAACACCGCGTCGTGCCGGAGCAACATTACGTATCTCGACGGCGACAAGGGCATCCTGCGGTATCGCGGATATCCCATCGAGCAACTGGCGGAGAACTGCACTTACCTCGAAGTCGCCTATCTGCTGCTGAACGGCGAGTTGCCGACGGCCTCGCAATTGAAGGAATGGGTGGACCTGGTGACCGTGCACACCATGGTGCACGAGAACATCAAGAAGTTCATGGACGGCTTCCACTATGATGCTCATCCCATGGGAATGCTGATCAGCGCGGTGGCCGCCCTCTCGACGTTCTACCCCGAATCGCGCCACATCCACGACGCGAAGGTCCGCGACCTGCAGATCGTGCGGCTGCTCGGCAAGATGCCCACGCTGGCGGCGCTCTCCTACCGCCACAGCCTCGGCCTGCCGTACGTGTATCCCGACAACTCCCTGGGCTACACCGGCAACTTCATGAACATGCTGTGGAAGATGGCGGAGCCGAAGTACGAGCCCAACCCGGTGCTGGCGCGGGCGCTGGACGTGCTTTTCATCCTGCACGCGGATCACGAACAGAATTGCTCCACCAACACCATGCGCGCGGTGGGCAGTTCCTTTGCCGATCCATACGTCACCACGGCGGCCGCGGCCGCGGCGCTCTCCGGCCCCCTGCACGGCGGCGCCAACGAAGAAGTGCTGCGCATGCTCGACGAAATCGGCTCGGTGGCCAACATCCCCTCCTTCATTGAGAAGGTGAAGGGCGGGCAGTGCCGGCTGATGGGGTTCGGGCACCGCGTGTACAAGAACTACGATCCGCGCGCCCGCATCATCAAGCGCATCGCCGACGAAGTATTCGAGGTCACCGGCCGCAATCCGAAGCTGGATATTGCCATCGAACTCGAGCGCATCGCGCTCTCCGACGAATACTTCATCAAGCGGCGGCTGTATCCCAACGTGGACTTCTACTCGGGCATCATCTATCAGGCCATGGGCTTCACGCCGGATATGTTCACCGTGCTGTTCGCCATCCCGCGCACGGTGGGCTGGCTGGTCCAGTGGCAGGAGATGCTGAAGGATCCCGAGCAGAAGATCGGCCGTCCGCGTCAGCTCTACGTCGGCGCCGCAAAGCGGGACTACCTCGACGTCGCCAAGCGCGGCTGATCGGCACAAGATACTTTAAGCCCTGGCTCCGGCGGGATAATCTCTCGGCGGAGCTTTT
>JAKIYB010000642.1 GCA_022708765.1 Armatimonadota bacterium
CCGCGCGCCCGGGCGACGATGCTGCGCCTGCTCGACGAAGGTTGCCGCGACCTCATCGTGGACCTGCGGCAAGCCGCCTATCTGGATAGTACGGCGCTCGGCGCGCTGCTGGGCATGCTGCGGCGCGCGCGAGAGCGCGGCGGCGGGGTGCGCCTGCTGGCGCCGTCACAATCCGTCTATCGCCTGCTGGAAATCACCCGTCTGACACTCGCCTTCCCCATTGACGCCACCGAGCGTGACGCGCTGGCCGCCGTGGGATGCCAGGGGGGAGGCGCATGATGGAGACGCTGTTGGAACTTACCATGTCACCGGTACCGGAACTCGTCGGCATGGCCCGGCTGGCGGTGTCGCTGGTGGCATACCGAATGAACTATTCCTGTGCGGATGTCGAAGATATCGAGGTGGCGGTGGGTGAAGCCTGCGCCGACGCTATCGCGTACGGACACCGCGTCATGGCCGCGGACGCAACGCTGCGGGTGCGCTGCTCCGCCGGCAGCGGCCTCTTCATTATCGTCGTCGAGGCATCCGGCCGCGCCTGCGACGAACCACAACGACGCCATCAAGGGCCTTTCCCTTCCGAGCACACGCTCAGTCGGTTCGTGCTGGACGCCTTCATGGATACCGTGGCCTATCGCTGCACGCCCGGGAACGGCATGAGCATCCGCATGGCCCGCGCGCTGCCCGCCGATAATCCCACGCAAACGACCACCTTCGCGACAGCTTCACCTCCCCGGCCCACGTGGAAGTCCTGACATTGGAAACGGTTTTTCATAATGGTCGTCGTCGAATCGCGGAGGATTGACCGCGGCTCGCAAGACGAATGTCCGAGCGTGTATTGGGGGGACATCCAACGCGGCCAGGCGCGAGCAGGATCAGCGAGGCAGCGGCGAGCATTTTGAAAACCATTTCTCAAAACGCTTCTCAGATATCAGCATTCGCGGCATATTCTATGCGAAAACTATACTGAATACGACACAACGGTTATGAGGGGCACGGATGCCCTCATCCCCCCGTGACCCGCTCCCCCAGCCTGATGCCGTCCAGCGTCACCGAGCAGCGATAGGCATACGCCTCGACGCCGGCGGCGACGGCGCGGGACAGCGCGTCCGCGAAGGCGGGATCGAGGGGGCGGTTCGGCGAAAAGCGGACGGCATCGCCGCGCTGGATGATGAAGAGGACGGCGGCGCGATGGCCGGCCTGGCGGGCGGCGATGAGCTCTTCCAGGTGGCGCGCGCCGCGCGCGGTGGGGGCGTCGGGGAAGAGCGCCGTGCCGTCCTCGACCAGCGTCACCGATTTCGCTTCCAGCCAGCACTGTGCCGCGTCCCGCGCCAGTAGAAAATCGAAGCGGCTGCGGCCGAAGAACGCCTCGCGCCGCGCCAGCGCCCAGCCGGCGAATTCCGGCACCGCCCCCGCCGCCAGCGCCCGCGCCAGCAGCCGGTTCGGCGCCAACGAGTCCACCGACACCAGCGTCTCACCGTACCGCGCCAGCACCAGCGACCACGCCGTCTTCCGGTTTACCCCCGCCATCGGCGCCAGCCACACCGCCGCCCCCGGCGCCAGCAACTCCCGCATGCGGCTGGAAGTGGGCACGTGCGCCAGGAAGGTTTCCCCCGCCGCCTCCACCACCGCGACAAAGCGGTTGGGCTTATGGAGGAAGGTGGCGGGGGTGAGATGTGGATAGAGGAGATGTGGGGGTGAAGATATCATGGTAGCGAAGGATAAATGTGATACCGTACCTTAGCCCCGATCCTGAATGGACTTCGGACTTCGGACTTGGGACTTGGGACATCGGACTCACTTCTTCCACCGATCAAACTCCATAAACGCGTCGAACATCACCTGTTTCTTTTCCAGCGGCACGCCGATGGCTTCGCCGTCGCCGTAGTCGCTGAGGATGAAGCCGCCCGCGTCGGTGGCCCAGTGGTCGAGGAGCAGGCGGGCTTCCTCGCGGATTTCGGCGTTGGATTTAAAGGGGAGGGTGGACTGGATGTCGCAGAGCGACGAGAAGCAGATCTTGCCCGCCATGTCGCGGCCGACCTCCTCGATGCCGAGCGCGCGCGGCTGCTGCAGGTTCATCACGTTGCAGCCGATCTCGATCAGGTCTTCGATGATCTCGTTGACGTAACCGCAGCTATGCATCCACACGTCCCACCCCTGGGCATGGCAGGCGTCGAAAATCGCTTTGTAGCGCGGCTTGAAAAAGGCCTGCCAGAGCTCGCGGGAGATGAAGCATGCCTGCTGCGTGCCCCAGTCGTCGGAGAAGCCGAAGGAGTGGATACGGC
>JAKIYB010000643.1 GCA_022708765.1 Armatimonadota bacterium
CGTTGTTGCAGGCTGACCTTCAGTTAGAACAGATCTTTCTGATATGCCACGCCGATCCACTGGTGATCGCCGTAGGTGCCAGCTTTGAGGGTGAGGCCGGGGAGGCTCTGCGGCATGAAGGTGAGGCCGGTGATGAGGTCGGTGCCGTCGTATACGGCGACCGCGCCAATCTGCGGGGTGACGAGAACCTGGGCGCCGCCGAAGAAGCCGTTGTGGCGCGGTTCGCCGAGGAGCGTCCAGTCGGCGTTGCCGTAGCTCAAGTGCATGCGGGCCAACGGCGGAGCGCCCGGCTCACTGAGGAAGAACGTCTTCGCCGCGGAGACGAAGAAGGATGTGTCTTCGGAGAGATTCGCCACTGCCGGGTTGTTCGTGGTGCGCTCGCCAGTGATATTCCGCGCGCCGATCACCACGTCGGGCATGGTGGCGGTTTCCGAGAGCACCTTCGCGCTGGCGACGAATACGTTTGACACCTTGTCGTTGTCCACGTCGGCGCGATGCAGGTCCAGTTCCAGCCAGTCGGTGACGCCCACGTAGAGCGTCTGATACCAGACGTTCTGCGGAGCAGCGGGTGGTAGGTCCAGGTTGAGGTAATAAGCGGCCACTTCCACCTCGCCCTTCTTCAACTGGTTGGCGGTGGGCATAGTGACAATGTCGGCGGCGAACGCCACCCCCACGCATAGCGCGAGGGTAAGGGTGATGAGCACCTTCTGCATCATCGGCTCCTTTCAGGGGATTGAGGATATGTATTTATTCTGGAACAAGCGCTAATAACCTTCTTGTAAGCAAAGTGCTTTATTCTACTGCCGGGGCTCACCTCTCCCCCCGACCCCCTCCCCTGAGCGGGGAGGGGGAGACACCGGGATAATAGGCCATACGTCTTCGCATCTCTACTCACTCCCCCTCCCCATGTAGGGGAGGGGGCCGGGGGGAGAGGTGGGCGCCGGTACGACGTTACTCAAGCCGTCCGAACATGATGCGCTCCTTGCGGCTGTCCGAGGTGTCCCCCTGGGTGACGGTGAGGTAGATCGTCCCGTCATACTCGTGGAAGGTGGGGTACTGGAAGGACTTGTCGGTGGCGAAGCGATACTTGCGCACCCAATGGACGCCGTCTTCCGAGATATCGAGGTTGAATACCGAGCGGAAGACACCATTGACGCGCGTCGCTTCCTGCCAGCCAAGGTAATACAGGTCGCCGAAGCGGTTGAAAGTCGGCTTGGAATTCGTGCCGTTGGGGATGGCGTCCCAATAGGCGTGTTCACTCCACGTGACGCCGTCGCGGCTGCGGGCGAACATGTAGTTCTGGTCGCGGTTCTCCTGGCGCGAGATGGCCATCAACGTGCCGTCCGGCAAACGCTCCACCGCCGACTCGGTGAGTTTCGCGTCGAGGGGCAGGAAGAAGTCGCCGAGGACGGTGAAGCGGCCCATTGCGTCATTCAGCGTTGCCCAGGCGTTCTGCCCGCCGGGATAATTGTTCAGCACCGCGAAAAGCTGCCCGTCATACTGCCTGAAGCCATCTATCGTATACAATCCGTAGGTGACCGGCTTGCCGGTGAAGCCCTTGGCAGCGGCGTGCCGGTGCAGGTATTGTGGCTGCATGGGGAAGATGCCCTGATCGGTGGCGAGTTCCACCGGATGAATGGTGTCGGCGAAGGCCTGGTGGGTCAGGTCAAAGTCACGGTACCAGGTTTGCGACTGGCGTTCTCCCGGATTCTCGCTGGCGAAGAAACAGCGCAACGTCCGCGCGTCCTTCCGAATGATGCGCGGCACGAAGCAGGCGCCGACGGGCAGCGTCACATTGGCATAGGCCATCTCGGATGCGGCGAAGGTTACCGTCTGTTCAACGTCACCGCTCGCGATATTCACGATAGACAGCGCATTATAGACGAACGGCCAGTGCGGCGCCTCGCCGGGTTGCACGTCATTGGCCATGTAGACGATGTATGCCTTGTCGTCGTGGAGGAGAAAATCGCCATCGTGCGCCCCTTTCACGGCGGGCAGGCAGATATTGCGCAGCGACGCAAGCACGCGGTCACCGGCGGCGATGGGATCCCAATCGGACGGCAGCAGGGGGATTGGCATGGTCGTATACGCTCCTGATTGTCGTGTCACCGCATCATCGCGCTGATACGTAATCATCAGAGTTCCGTCGAAGAGGTGAATGATCCTGCCTAGATTCTCTACCGCTTACTTCCCATCCCGTTCCCGCTTCTTCCGCAGCAGCTTGCCGGCGGTGCTGGCGGGTGGCGCTGGAGTAGACGGCGTTGGTGGGGGGGGATCGGG
>JAKIYB010000644.1 GCA_022708765.1 Armatimonadota bacterium
GGGAATGGGGTCTCCTTCCTCCGTAAAGATGACAACGTTCATGAAGGACATCTTTCCGAAGGTTGAGCGGGGTTTTCGGGGCATCATCGGCTCCTTATAGCAGGGAATAGGGCATTCCCCAGCCGAAAAGGGCCGAGAATGCCCCTGTATTATGGAAAAGTGGGGAGATAACGCGGGAAAACTTGACTTGAGGGGGAAGCTGGCGCTATCGTAAACGTTCAAGAAGATGTCCATCCCGTGCGTTGACCGCATCAGGGCACTGGGATGCCATCAGTGATACCACCAAGGAGGCGGTGATGACCGATTTGCCAGTCACGATGAAATGTCCACAGTGTAGCCAACCGGTGCCAGCCACAGCCCGTGTCTGCCCGGCGTGCGGAGCGACGCAGCCTGCCACTCCCGCCAATACCCCGCCGAAGATGATGGCGTTGGGCTACACCATCATGCTAGTACTCGCTGGCCTGTTACTCTGGGGCATCATCGCGGTGGTGGGGAGCATCCGGCAGCACGTCATCGCCCAGCGTCCGCCCGCGTCGGTGGCCACCGCGCCGACATCACCGCACACCAGCGCCACCGCGTCACCGACACACACCACGCCGCGTCCGAGTCCACCACGGACGTCAGCGCCCGCATCCACTCCCCGGCCCGCATCCAGCATGACCGTGGACGATTTACTGGCCCTCACCGACCGAACGCTGCATGCGTGTAACCGCTCCGGGGTGAAACGCGCCCAGTGGGCACGGGTGAAATCGTCCGAATATGGGCCGGTGTTGGAGATTCATTTTGCCGCTGATGATAATTTTTCCCATGCGGGGATACGGGATATGGCGGCGTTGCGCACGCTCGATTTATTGCATGCCATCCGGAAGATGGTCGATATCCAGACAGTGGCGCGAGTGAGCATTTCGGCAACGTTTTCCCTGTCTGACAAGTATGGCAACGTCACCGAAGACGATATCATGCGCCTGGAATTTGGGCGGTCGACCTTGACGCAACTCAACTGGGAGCAGATTACGGTGTCCGACCAGGTGTTCCGTGCTGCGGACAATGTCTGGATTTCCCCGGTTGTTGCGGATTAAGCGACGTGCGGCCCTTCTCGCATGGCACGCAGCGCCGTGCTGATGCCCTGATGTCTCAAACCGGACAATAAACAGCAACTCGCCATATTGGACAGCACATGCCACCCCGTCACCAGCGGGGTGGCTGGTCTCGTCATGGGCGAGGGAGAGACGGAGGAACACGATGACACTGTTGCAGGCGATTTGTCACATCTTACAGGACGCCGGGACGCCGCTCCATTACCAGGAGATCACCGAGCGCATCCTGACGCAAGGGCTGTGGAGTGCGGCGGGCCACACCCCGGCGGCCAGCGTGAGCGCGGTGCTCACGACGGAACTGAAGCGTCAGGGCGAGGAGGCGCCTTTTACACGGGTTGGCCCCGGCACCTATGCCTGGTGCGCCGCCACACTGTGTGCACCGACGCCTGTATCGTCGGCTGTGGAGCCCGCACCGGACCCGCTGTCGTTTAATGACGCCGCCGCCCTCATCCTGGAGCAGCACGGGCAGCCGCTGCACTACACCGCACTCACCGAGATGGCGCTCACGCAGGGGTTGATTCAGACGAAAGGCCAAACGCCCGCCGCCACCATGAATGCGCAACTGACGAGGGAAATCGCCACCGCCACTAGCCGTGGGGAGCTGCCGCGCTTTGTGCAACACGGGCAGGGGATGTATGGGCTGTCGGCTTGGCAACCGACAGGGATTGGCTGGGACATCGAAGTGCATAATGCCGGCATCCGCCAGCAGCTCCTCGCCCATCTGCAGATGATGGACCCGACAGCCTTCGAAACCCTCGTCGGGACGGTGCTCCTGCGCATCGGCTTTGAGGATGTGGTGGTGACGGCCAAGAGCGGGGACGGCGGGGTCGATGTGCGCGGGGTGTTGGTGGCGTGTGGCGGCTTGCTGCGGCTGCGCTATGCGGTACAGGTGAAGCGGTGGAACGCCAACGTGCAGGCGCCGGACATTCAGCATCTCCGCGGGAGCCTTGCCGCCGAGGAGCATGGGCTCTTTCTCACCACCAGCGACTATAGCGCGGGTGCCATCACCGAAGCCGTGGCCCCCGGCAAAACCCCGATTCAGCTCATCACCGGGCGGCAGTTCCTCGGCATACTCATTGAATATGGGGTCATGGTCGAGTGTGTGACCATGCGGGTGCTGGACATCCATCCCGCTGTTATGGGGCAGACCGGGAAGTGAGCGCTGAACGGCAGCACGGCAG
>JAKIYB010000645.1:0-235 GCA_022708765.1 Armatimonadota bacterium
GGTGGCAAGGGCCGCGATATTCAGTCCGATGTAGCCCGCCGCCGCGCCGGCGATGAGCGTGCGCACCGGTGATGTAGTTCGATGCCCGCCGAAGAGACGATAGACACCCCAGCCGGTGAAAGGCATGATGACCGCCATGGTCAGGCAGTTGGCGCCAAGAGCGGTGATGCCGCCATCGCCGAACATGAGCGCCTGCACGGCCAGCGCCAGCGAGACCGCGATGACCGCCGCCCAC
>JAKIYB010000645.1:245-2268 GCA_022708765.1 Armatimonadota bacterium
GCCGCCACAAGCACGGCGCCCACGGCGTGGCCAGTGGTGCCGCCGGGAATGGGCACGTTGAACATCATGATGACGAAGCTGAACGCCGCGCTCAACGCCAGCAGCGGCACCTGCCGCAGCCGCAGCTCGCGCCGCAGCTTCGCCGAGGCCGCCGCCCAGAAGGGCGCCATCGCCGCCCACGCGGGGAGATAGGTCTGCGGACCAAGATAGCCGTCGGGGATATGCATGGAATTACTCCTTCGCCGGGCGGTAGCTGCCGCAGCAGCCAAGCTGCACGGTGAAGCGCGTCTCGCCGCCGGCATTGGGGAAGAGCGCGCCAACGAGCAGGTTCAGGCGATCAGTGAGATCGGTATAGACGCCCACCGTGGCAAAATTATCCACGCCGGTGGTGTAGTCGGCCATCACCGCGCAACGGTCGCACAGTATCGTATCAATACCGAAAAAGGCCTGCGGACTACTGTCCAGCAGCATGGCGCCGGCATGGGCGCGGAGCAGCGGGAAGTCGCGCGTGACCACGATGTAGGGCGAGGCGTCCGTGTCGCGGGCGATATTGAAGACGCCGACGGCGATATGCGGCGCGCCGTCCTCCTCGGCGGTGGGCAGCAGCAGCTTGGCGTCCAGGTAGCCGCGGGTCTCCACGTCATCGCTGAAATCGTAGTCCGCGCCGATTTCCAGCCAGTCAGTGACGCCCGCGGTGGCGTAAAGCAGGCAGGTGTCCAGGTGGTCGTGGCCTGGCAGGGCGCCATCCGCCTGCGCCACGACGGCATACTCGCCGGCGGGCATGATGTCCGCCGTCGGGATAATCACCAGGCCGCTATACGCGGCGAAGGCCTGCGTCAGGGCGAACAGCAGGCTGGCCAACAGCGTGAGCCGTGCGCGGGGGGGCAACATGGTGTTAAATCTCCTTCTGTGATGGGGATAGAGCGTTATCCGACGTCTTTGCCGGTGGTGGTGCAAACCAGTTGGCCATGCTTCACGCCGCGAGTGCTTTGCAGCGTGTCGGCGATCTGTTTCACCTGCGCGCTGGGCCCGCGCAGCACGATCACTTCCAGGCAGTTGTGGGCGTCAAGGTGAATGTGGGTGGTGCAGATAATCGCGTTGTGGTGAGCGTGCTGCAGGTCGGCCAGCGTGCTGGAAAGGTCATGTTCATGGTGCTCGTAGACCACCGTCAGCGTGCCGACGACGTCGGCGGCGGGGTCAGCCCACTCCTCGCGCACCAACTCCTGGCGCACCAGGTCGCGCAGCGCTTCCGAGCGCGACGGATAACCGCGCGCGGCGATGAGACCATCAAAGCGCGCCAGCAGCTCTTCCTCCATCGAGACGCCGAAACGTTCAAGCGTGGGCATTGATTACTCCCGTGTTACGAAGTACACAATCGTAACACGGACAACTGCTCGCGTCAAGCATAAGGAGTGGGAAAACGCTCGATTACGCGCGAGCCACGCACTACTGCCGCACTCGCTTCACCGGCAGGTTCCACGGTTTCAGGTCGGTGGCCCAGAGCGCGTTTTCGCCCAGTCGGTAGACGCCGTCGCGGAGGGAGTCGAGAAGAGTGGTCTGGCCGATGCCGTAGATGGCATCGCCATTCACCGCGCGCGTGCAGTCCGCCCAGGTGTAGGCATCGCGGTATTCCGCGCGGATATCCGGCTGGCTGGGGTCGCGGCCTTCACCCACCACCTGCACGGGGATGGTCTTCAGCGCGTAGCTGTTGCCGGCGCGCGCCAGTTCCACTTCCGTGCTCCAGAGGATGCGCTGCGGCCCGTGCAGATCAATCAGCTTCAGGTAGCCGGCCATCGCCACGCTGGGCCGCGCGGTGACGGTGAACTCATAGTTCACGCGGTATTGCTCCGCGCCGCGCTGCCATTCCCACTTGCGGCGCTCCCAGCGGTCCTGTTCCTCCTCGTAGCGCCGGTAGTCGCGCCGATATCTTTCGCTGCGCCGGCGGTCTTCTTCCGTCTCACCGGAATAGACGTGCTGTCCGCAGATGATATACTCGCGCTCATTCGGGTCGGGGGGCTGCGGC
>JAKIYB010000646.1 GCA_022708765.1 Armatimonadota bacterium
CCCGCCGCTCCGCCACCGATACCCGGCCCGCCCTTGCCGGCCACGCGCACCTTCGCGCCGTCCGCTACGCCGCGCGGAATCTTCACCGTCAGCATATTCGGCCGCTCCACCGTGCCTGCGCCGCCGCAAGTGGGACAGGCGCGCTGCTGCGTCACCCCCCGCCCGCCGCAGGTGGGGCAAACGTCCTGGGTCACCAGTGAGATCGTCCGCTCGGTGCCGTGAAAAGCTTCTTCCAGGGTAATCTCTACCTCGTGTTGCAGATCCTCGCCGCGCTCCTGCCGCGTTCGCCGTCCACGTCCGGCGCGACCGCCTCCCAACAACCCACCGAGCAAGTCACCGATATCAAATCCCTGCCCCATCTCTTCAGGGTTCACAAAAACCTGCTGCCACTCGCCCCCGCCAAAGCCACCGGAGCCCGCGCCGGCGCCAGGCCCGGGCCCGTAGTTGAACGGCCCTTCGCCAGCATGTCGCCAGCCTTCGCCCAGGTGGCCAAATTTGTCATACTTCTTCCGCGTGCCCGGGTCCGACAGCACCTCGTATGCCTCAGCGACATCCTTGAACCGCGCTTCCGCCGCCGCATCCCCCGGATTCACGTCAGGGTGGTACTTGCGCGCCAGCTTCCGGTAGGCGGACTTGATTTCCTTGTCCGTCGCCGTGCGCGCGACGCCGAGTATGCTGTAATAGTCCTTTATTGGCATCTGTCTACCACCCCCTTCCAATTGTGGAATTTAGATTTTGATTTTAGGAGCGTGTTGGCGATCACGTTTTTATTCCGTCTCAAGCTCAAGCCGCTTACGCAATGCATTTATTGATGCGACGGGCATCCGTTTCGTCGGAAGCCGTTCAACGAGTGCCAATACTTCCAGCGCCACTCGCTTCGTCCGTCGTTTGAACTCCCGCTCATCCATCTCCGCCACCTATGTCCATCATGCTGCGCACCTCGTGCCATGCATAATGCTACGATACTCCGTCGCGCCTTCGCCCGAAAACTCCAAAATCTAAAATCCGTGTGCGGCCGGGAAGCATCCCGGCCGCACGCTACCGCGTCACTTCGCTTCCAACTCCCGCTCCGGCTCCGTCTGCACTTCCACTTTCACTTGTTTGGGCTTCACCGACTCCGCTTTCGGGAGAGTGATGGTCAGCACGCCGTCTTTGTAGGCCGCGCATACCCCGCCCTGCTCGACTGGAATGCCAAGGGTGAAAGAACGCTGGAAGGCGCCGTAAGCCCGCTCAACGCGCACGTAGCGCTTTGTGGTATCCTCCTCGCGCGCGAGTGTGCGCTCGCCCTTCACCGTCAGCGTGTCGCCCACGAGCTGGATGTCAATCGCCTCCGGCTTGATGCCCGGAATTTCCATCTCCAGCACGATGGCGGCATCCGTCTCGTGGATGTCCACCGCCGGCGCCCAGACTCGGGTGCCCATCGGTTCGTTGCCGCTGTGCGTCAGGCTCTGTTCAAAGAGCCGGTTCACCTGCTCGCGCAGTTGCGCCATGTCGGCAAAAGGATCCCAACGGATCAGACTCATCGAATTTTCCTCCTTTCACAGACAGGACGTTGGTAGAGATACGGGGGTTCAGAGGAACCCCCGCCGTCCATTACGATTACTGACCTTCTTTGTATTCGGCGTCAATCACATCATCGCCACCCGGCTGCGCGCCGCCTTGCGGACCTGCTTCGGGACCCGCGTCCGGACCGGGCTGCCCGGCGCCAGCCGCCTCATACATGCGCTGCGAGATGCGCATCATGCGGTCCTGCAACTCCTGCATCGCCGCGCGCATGGCGGCGATATCTTCGCCATTCATTGCCTCGCGCACGGCGCGCACACCCTCTTCTAAACTGCTTTTCTCCTCCGCGGTCAGCTTATCGCCCAGTTCGGTAATCTGCTTCTCAACTTGATACGCGATGGTGTCCGCGGCGTTGCGCGTTTCCGCCAGCTCCTTGCGCTTGCGGTCTTCTTCAGCGTGTGTTTGCGCTTCGTTCACCATGCGCTCCACCTCGCTGTGGTCCAGCGTGCCGGAACCGGTGATGGAGATGCTCTGCTCGCGCCCGGTCGCCTGATCCTTCGCCCGTACGTGAACTATGCCGTTCACGTCAATGTCGAAGGTCACATCAATTTTCGGCACGCCGCGCGGTGCCGGCGGGATGCCCGTCAGGTCGAATTGTCCGAGCAGCCTGTTCTCACGGGCGATTTCGCGCTCGCCCTGGAAGACCATAATGTGCACTTCCGGCTGGAAGTCGGAATAGGTGGTGAACGTCTCCGTCTTCG
>JAKIYB010000647.1 GCA_022708765.1 Armatimonadota bacterium
TCACCACCGCCACGGTGTTGCGCTTGATGGTGAGGGTGTGGGCGCGCATCACGTCGTCATGCACGGCCATGCACACGCGGGCCACGCCGGGGGTGTAGGCCATGGACAGGTCGTCGCGCGTCTCCAGCGGCATTTTTCCGCAGACGGCGATCTTGCCGCCGTCGTGCAGGGCGAAGGTGCGATCCGTCACTTCGAGCACCTCGACCCCCTCGGTGGCGCGGACGGCGTCGGCAAGCTCTTTGGCGTGGGCCAGGCTGCTGGCCAGCACCACCAGGCGGCGCTCATCAGCGCAGCTTTCGGCGCAGCCGCAGGCCGCCGACACCTCGCCGCCGCGCGCGCGCAGCGCATCCGTCACGCGCTGGAACGCGTCATCGCTCGCGCGCAGGCGCAACAGGATGCTGAAACTCGCACTGGGAGCCGTCGCCATGGGAGTGACCCTTTCCATCGGGGAGATGGGCGAATTATACCACAGAGCGTGTCAGGGAGCCAACGCTTGCCCCCTTGGGCTCCCGGCTGCCCTTGCGGGGTAATTCGGTGACAGCCAGCCTTATTCGTCTGTTCCGCTCCGCTCCACTCCCGAAAAGGAGGCAGTCACCGAATAACTGAGCAGAGACAACACGGCAAAATAAAAGATTGTTTTTCTGCAAAAAGTATGGTAAGACCCCTAATGTCATCGTATTCCAGGCGGCGGGCGCTATTCATTTGTCACGGTACGAGCGGTAGAGTAGCACAAAAACTCATGTTTGTCAAGCAAAAGTTTGTAATGAATGTTCCCATACTGTTGCTTTCCAGCAAGAGCGATTCCTTACTTACCTGGCCGGCCTACCGAGCGACGCCCCGTGAACGGGACTGTTGCGGAGAATTCACACCGAAGCTGGTCATACGATACCATGTCAAAAGCCACAGTATTGACAGGTGTTCTTCCTGTCAATCAGCCGCAGTCGCCGCCGAAGAAGCGGAGGATGAGCGCCGCGTTGGCGGCGAGTTCGGGGTCGGGGGCGTGAAGGAGGGGCAGGAGGCGGGGGAGGATTGATCGGTCGCGGGCGTGACCGAGTTCCCAGGCGGCCGCGAGGCGCATGGCGGGGTTGGGATAGTGCTGGAGGGCATCGAAGAGGGCATCGCTATAGGCGGCGGTACCGGGACGCAGGCGAGGGTGGGTTTGTTTCATGATGGCACGGAGGGGCGTGGCGGTGATGAGGCTGTTGACGGTTGTCGGCAGCGCGGATCGCTTGGTATTGCGGCAGGCCCATACGCGGTAGTGGTATACGGCATCCTGTTCAATCGTCTCACGCAACAGAGGGTCGGGGCAGACGGTGTCTGAGCCGTCGTAAATGGTATGCCAGGCACCCCAACGACCGCGCTGACGCTCTAAGTGGTAACCAGTGGCGCCGGGCACGGCATCCCAGCAGATGCGCGGGGTGATGGTGGTTAGTTCATCGAGGAGGATCATGCGGTCGCTTAGGGCCATGCCTCGCTGGACATTGAGAACGAATCCGGCAGATCGGCTCCCGTTTAGTGCAATGACGAATTCCGAGAAGGTTAAGACACCGGTGATTGTTTGACGACGTATGGATATGGCCTGCATGCCAGGCTGTAGCCAGCTTTCGGCGGGATGACTCACTTCGACGCTATTGTGCCAGACGCTGGTCATCACCACGCCATGCCGATGCTTATCGTGCGATAGTCGCTCGATGACCGCCATCACTTCCAGTGGCTGCTCAGCCGCGAAACCCCATTTATCCATATTGAGCGTCATGGGCGTTGTGGCGAACGGCTCCACCCAGGCGCGCGCCGGCGCGGCAAGGCGGTCTTGCGCCGCCGCCGGCAGTAGGGTGAGGATTAGTATGAGCGCCGCCATCCCGATGCGCATGAGCGGTTACCTCCGGGTATAGTGGCAGCATTCCCAGAGGCGGTGGGTGGGAAAACGCGGGGACTCTCGCGCGCCTATGTCGGGAACATTTTTCATTGTCCGCGCGTCAAACCATCTATATCCTGCAAGGAGCGTATTATGGCGAAACTCACGATAACCCCGGTGGCGGCGTATTCGGCGCCGACGTATCCCACGCGCGGGCAGCTTGGTGCTGATCCCGAGGCGTTGCGGCGGGTGCCGCGGCGGTGGCAGGGGCAGGCGGTGGTGCTGGCAGTGCTGGCGGGGGCGGGGGTGGTTACGCTGGCGGCCGGCACGGCGCAGGCGGTGGAAAAGGCGAAGATTGTGGCGCGGCTGGCGCCGCTCTTCCCGCTGGGCATCGAGCGTCCCC
>JAKIYB010000648.1 GCA_022708765.1 Armatimonadota bacterium
ATGCGGCCAGACGTCCCTCGGCAGGGACGCACCGGTTCGAGCAGACCAACCGGGTACCGAGCAGAGCGCTATTTAAATAGCAAAGAGCATTAGGGAAGAGGTGAGCACCTTCACGGTCGCGGAAAACTCACCGCCAGCATTGCTTCGACATCCAGCGGATCCACGCCGAATTGCTTGCGCTGCTTTTCGCGTTCGAGGGCGTCACATTCCAGGTCGCCAGCGATGGGCAACGTGACGCGACGGCCTTCGTTCAGCGCCGACTCGCGGGCGCCAATTTCCATCATGTCACTCATGAGGGCATCGTCATCGGTGAATTCGCTGGCGCGCAGGCCGCGCACGGCGAGGACGAAATCCACCACATGGTCCATCACCGCGACACCGTACCAGTCGCGCTGGTTCACCTTGCCCATCTTCGCGAAGGCGCGCAGCGGGCTTTCGTAGGCGATGACGCCGGAGGGCGTCTCGGCGCGCATGCCGGTCCAGACGTCACCGGTGGTCTCGTGCGTCACCGGAGTGACAACATCGGCATACCCACCGCCCCACAGGTGACCCGCCGCTTCCTGCGCTGGAGCGAGCTTCTCCTCCGAGACATAGCGCAGTTCCGTCTGCTCGTTCCCCCACCCCGTAGAGACGCCGGCGCGGTGTACCAGCGTGCCGCGCTCCCCCTGCCACTCCGTGTAGCCGGGGCGCGGGTGGCGGCCCAGGTGGCCTTTCGGCGGGTGGAAGCCGGTATCCATTACCAGCAAGTCATTCGGGAAGGCGAAGAAGCGCGCGGTAAGCTTCTCCTCGGTGTGATACCGCTGCGGCATGGAGTAGAACGCCGGGTGGGCCATCGCGTGCTCGACGCACTGCACCCAGTGCGGATGCCCCTGCGCGAAGGCGATCCAGCGGGAATTGTTGTGATAGCCCGTGTGATCGGCATAGCTGACCACGCGTCCGATGCGCCCCAGGTAACCGCTGTCGCGCACCGTCTGCGCGAAGCGGTCAACCGGCATGCGGAAGAAGTTTTCCGCCACGCGCACGAC
The DNA here is from genome assembly GCA_022708765.1 of Armatimonadota bacterium. Taxonomy (GTDB): domain Bacteria; phylum Armatimonadota; class Hebobacteria; order CAIYQO01; family CAIYQO01; genus JAKIYB01. The sequence continues at coordinate 1,026 of JAKIYB010000648.1, forward strand.
GACGTTGTTCCCCCGCGCGGCGGTGATCATCTCCTTCGCCTGGCAGACCATGCTCGCCCAGGTGGTCTCCGTGTGATTGTGAATGCCGTGGCTGGAGAGATAGATGGAAATGGAGTGGTGCGACTCAATCGGCGTCACCACCAGCGCTGCCTCCATCGGCCGGTCCCGCACCAACTGGCGGATATCGTAATAGGCCGGTACGCCCAGCGCTTCCGCCAAATGGTCGCAGTTCTCCCGCACCGGATCACACACGGCGACGGGAACGCACCACGGCGCCAGCGACTCCCACAGCGGCTGGTAGATCGTCCGCGCCCGCGTGCCGGCCCCGATGAGGGCGAGACGCAGGGGTTCGGATGGGATGGGAAAAGTAGGCATTTCAAGAACACTCCAAAAATTCGCAAGGTAATTCGGTGACAACCAGCCAATTGCCGCGGCAATTAGTTCTACTACCGTCTTTCATCCCCTGCACCCCCCTGAAGGAGGGTGCTACCAGTGTGAAAGACGCTGAAGCGCCTTGAGCTCTGTAGGTCACCAGCGCGCTTGAGCTCTTTGACAAATGCATAGCGCTATGGTGGGGAATGCGGGCACTGCAGTACCCCCTGCGAGGCCAGGCGGCCAGGCGTCCCTCCGCAGGGACGCACCGGTTCGAGCAGACCAACCGGGTACCGAGCATAGCGCTATGCAAATATCAAAGAGCATTAGCGTGCTTCCCATCGTCAGAGGCAGTCACCGAATTAATGAGCAACAGCGCAGCTTCGCAATATTATTATACCTTTCTTTGCCCAACTTCCGTCAGGCTAAATGGCAGAAATCCCATCTCCCACAGCGGCGAATCCGGCGCCAGGGTGAAGTCGCGGGCGGCGAGGTTGGCGCAGCGGGGGTCGGCGACGCGGCTGTGCCGGTCATGGCCGAGGGCCTGCCAATCGGCGAAGGTGAGCGCCGCTTCGCCATGCTTGTTGAGGACGGGGGCGCCGGTGACGTCCCAGTACAGGTTGTCGTCGCAGTCCATGCGGCGGGCGTCCGGGCCGTAATCGCCCAGCCACACGGGGATGCCGGCGCTGATGACGAGGTTGCGCGTGAAGGTGAAACCGGTGTGCGGTTCCACGCGGGTGTAGCGCAGCATCGCCTCGCCGCCGAAGGCGAAGATGTTGTTGCGGATGACGTTCTCGCGGCCGTAATGCTGATGGTACGTCCCGGTCTTCACGTTGTAGACCAGGTTGTTCTCCATCGTGA
>JAKIYB010000649.1 GCA_022708765.1 Armatimonadota bacterium
CGACCTGGCGTGGTGACGGCTACCGTCGCCAGCGGTTTCGTTGGCGGCAGCGGCATCATGTTTCCCGTGCCATTCACCAGGCGAAAGCGGTCGCAGAGCATCTCCCACGACACCGTAATCGGCGACATAACGCGCAGCGCCAGCAGGTTGTCGCCCTGCTGCAGGCACCATGTGCGCCCGACCATCGGCGGCACCACCTGAGTGGTGAGCGACTGCCCGATATAGCTGCACAGTTGTGTCTCCGGGTGCGAGTGATACTGCCCATCTTCACGCGTCGCCCACTGCAGAAAGCCCCAGTCGCCCGCCCGCCGCCAGAAAACCGCCGGAAAGCACATCCAGGACATGCCCCAGAGCAGGTGCTCGGCGGAGGGCATGAGCGGAACGCGAGAGATGCTGCCAAGCCTGATATCTTCTTCGAGATGCGCCGTCGCTGTCACTCCACCGAAACAGGGAATCTCGACATCAACAGGTTGCGTGGGACGCGCCGGCACGCGCGCATGCCAACCGAGTGCATAAAGAGTCGCTCCCAGCGGCGCCTCATTCCCCGCTTCCCGAATCACCACTCCCAGGTCCTCTGGCAACGGGCGGATGAGGCTTCGGTAATCGTGATAGTCGGGGCTATTGAGGAATGCATACGAGCGGAAACTCGGTACGCCCGGCCCACCTTGATACGCATCCTCAATCGCCAGCAGTTCATGGAAGAGACCGGTATACGCCTCCCGCACCTCCAGCGGCAACCGCTCGCTTAAAAACAGCAGCACGGATAACTGGTCGAGCATTACCCGCCGATAGATATCGCTCACGTGCTCGCCCCAGCCCCATTCACAATCCCGCCAATAGGCCGCTGCCTCCAGCATTACCGGAATCGCGGCGTCATGTTTCACTTCAAGAATCTCTCCCATCAGCCACCCGCACACTAGATCGCCCAGGTACTTGTTTGGGTAGTAGAACGCCTTCTCGGCATACGCGCGGTTGAACCACTGCTGTAATCCGGTAAAGATCTCTCGCAGCAGCACATGGGTCTCTTCGGCAAGCTGCGCGCGATACACCTGCCACAATACCAGCAGGCTCATGCCGGTGAAGAAGGCGGCGTTGCTGTCAGAGAGATACGGCTCTTCCCAAAACCAGCGGGGCACGCCGGCGAACGGGCCCTCACCCGTCCGCTGCGCCTCGCGAATCGCCGCCAACACCGCCTTCACATCAATGCGATTAAGCTGTCCCGCTTGCGCCGCCACCAGTAGCCGTGATGCCGCATCCGGAATCGGATGAACTCGCAGCGTCTCCTTCACCGGCGGTGTATGCCCCGGCCCGGCCTTCCACCAGAGCCCAACCTTCGCGTCCCAGTCCTGCTGCCAGTCGAATGTCATGCCCGCATACCTCTTCATTTTATTTTCAACGTCGTTATCCAGTTCCCCCTTCCCTTCAATCAGGTCCGTCGCGAGTGAGAAACTATTTACGATGACCGCTTGACAACAGTGGCATGTGGGAAAGTACTATCTGATTCGCAAGGAGGAAGGTTATGCCGATCACTCGCCCGTTGTCCCGCGTCGCTATTGTGCTGTGCCTGTTCGCCGCCACCGCGCTCGTTGCGCAGGTGCAGCAGCGCACGCTGCCGAACGGCCTCACCGTGCTGGTGAAGGAGGTGCATGCCGCGCCAGTGGTGACGGTAGATGTCTGGTACAAGGTCGGCTCACGCAATGAGCGGCCAGGCATCACCGGCATTTCGCACCTGCTGGAACACATGACCTATAAAGGCGCGAAGGGTTATAGCCGCGACGCTATGCGCGAGATCGTGAAGCGTAACGGTGCCATTGATAATGGCGCCACCTACTACGATTACACGCACTACCACACCACCATCGCCAGCGACCGCCTGGAACCCATTCTTAAGATGGAGGCGGCGCGCATGAGCAGCGCCACGCTGGCACAGACGGACCTGGACGCGGAATGGACGGTGGTACGCTCGGAACTGGAGGGGCGCGAGAATGATCCCGGTTCGCAGTTGTTTCAGGAGATGATGGCGGCGGCGTTCAAAGCGCATCCCTACCAGTGGCCGGTGATCGGCTGGCGCTCGGATGTGGAACACACAAGAGCAGCGGACCTGAAGGCGTACTATAGCACCTACTACGTGCCAAACAACGCTACGCTGGTGGTGGTCGGCGACGTTAATGCGGCTGAAGTCTTGGCGCGGGTGAAAAAGTATTTTGGACGCATCCGCAAAGCGCCGGAGCCGCCGCAGTGGGT
>JAKIYB010000064.1:0-2869 GCA_022708765.1 Armatimonadota bacterium
GGGGCCTTTCAAGTCGCCTTCCGCACGGCGGACGCGCCGTTGACCGTGGCCGCCGCGGTTGAGAGCGATCTGCCGGTGCAGGTGCGGCGCGTGGGCTACGTGCCCATGCCGCATTTGAACACGGATACCCCCGCCGATGAGATCGAGGGGCTGGCGCACCTGCCGGGGTACGTGCCGGACCCCCTCATTCCGGAGGCGGAGATCATCGCCGGACCGTTTGAGACGAACGCCTTCTGGCTCACCGTGCGCGTGCCGGCGGATGTCGCGCCCGGCGACTACCCGGTGGCGGTGACACTGACCGCCGGTGAGGAGCGGGTGACGCTGACGGCGACCATGCGCGTGCATGCCGCCGTCCTGCCTGCCCGGCGGGATTTTCCGGTGACGCACTGGTTCTACGCCGATTCACTGCTGGAGTGGTACAAACTGCAGCCCTTTGAAGAAGCGTTCTGGCCGCTGCTAGACGCCTACTTCGCCGACGTGGCGGAACACGGGCAGGATACCATTTACGTGCCCGTCTTCACCCCGCCGCTGGACGGCGTGAAGCGCCCCACGCAACTGCTGCACGTGACGCGGGAGGGGGAGGCGTACCACTTCGACTGGACGCTGGTACGCCGCTGGATCGCCGCCGCGCGCGCCGCCGGCCTCACCCGTTTCGAGTGGACGCACTTCTTCACCCAGTGGGGGGTGCGGCACGCCATCCGCATTTACGAGGGGCACGACGGCCCGCTGCTGTGGGAACCGGAGACGGGCGCGACCTCGAACACCTACCGCAACTTCCTGGCGCAGTTCCTGCCGCAACTGCACCGCTTCCTCACCGAAGAAGGATTGCTGGATCGCAGCTTCTTCCACGTCTCCGACGAGCCGCATGGCGAGGAGCACCTGGCGAACTACCGCGCCGCCCGCGCGCTGCTGAAGGAGCTGGCGCCGTGGATGCGCACCATGGACGCGCTGAGCGAGATCGCCTTCGCGCGGCAGGGGCTCACCGATGTGCCCATCCCCATCATCAACAACGCGCCGCAATTCATCGCCGAGGGCTTCCCCGCCTGGGCGTATTTCTGCTGCGCCCCGCGCGGGCGCTATCTCAACCGCGTCTTCGACACCCCGCTGCCAAAGATGGCGATGGCCGGCTGGCTCTTCTACCGCACCGGCGTGCAAGGCTTCCTGCACTGGGGCTACAACTACTGGTTCAAGTCGCAGACGCAGCAGCTCATTGACCCCTTCACCGTGGCCGACGGTCTGGCCTGGCCCGGCTGGGCGCACGGCGACACCTTCATGGTCTACCCCGGCCCCGACGGCCCCATTGACAGCCTGCGCTGGGAAGTCTTCGCCGACAGCCTGCAGGACTACACCCTCCTGCAAGCCGCCGGCATCGCCCCCGACGACCCGCTGCTGGCGGAAATCGTAGACTACCAGGATTTCCCGAAGACCGCTGAGTGGATACTGGAGCGGCGGAAGCGCGTGCTGGAGCGGATGTAAAAAAAATCACTTCAGCAGCATCCCGCCCAGCGCCGCCATCAGCGACAGCCATTCCTTGCTCTCCCAGAAGGGGACGCTGCCCCTGGGGGCATCCCCGAGGGGGGCAAGGGTGATGAGGGCGACCGTGCCCTGGCCGTAGGGCGCGGTGATGAGCGCGGGCAGGCCGGCGGCGGTGAGGTGCACGGTGGCGCCGGGTTTCGACTTCACGGCGTGCATCCAGACGGTCACCGGTTTGACGGCCTTCCACGGCACGGCGGCTTTCGCCCACGCGGAGACGGGCGCCAGCGGCGCGGGGATTTTCTCGCCGACGGGACGTAGATCATATGGCTCCATCGTCGCCGGGATAACCTCGGCGAGGATGTCGGAATCCTGCCAGTAGCCGCGCCCGAAGCCATATGGTCCGCCGAGGAGCAGCAGCTTGCCGCCGTCGCGCACGTAGCCGCGCAGCCAGTCGCGCTGCAGCAGCGTCAGCGATTTCAGGTCTACGTTGGCCAGCGCTACTATATCGTAGCCCACCAGCTCTTCCGGCGTCTTCGGGAAGGGCGCGCTGTCCCAGCCGCGGCGGTCGCGCCAGACCACGTGGTCGGCGTGGTTCAAACGGGCGGCCAGCATCAGTCCGAACGCTTCATCCAGGTGAAAATATTCGTAGAAGAGGCCATTGCCGTACCAGACGCGCGGGCCGTTGGCATTCGCCGGACGCTTCGGCTCCGGTTTTTCATCCGGCCAGGTGTTGCCCGGCTCCCACGCCATGCGCTTGCTGTCCGGATAGAGCTGGGTTTGGGTGATGGTGAAGGTATCCAGTACCAATCCCTCGCAAAGGTTGGCAATCTGCACGCCGGTCTGCACGCGGGCGTCGCCCAGCTCCAGCTTGCAGGCCACCTCCTGGTAGCCTTTATCGGGTGTGAGTGCAGAAAGATCAATCGGTGCGAATACTCGGAAGGCTTTTGGGCTGCCGTTCGGACTCCAGGCGGAGATGACCAGCTTCTGGTCTTCGGGCAGCGGTTTTTCCGCGCGCAGGCGCAGCGTGAAGCGATAGATGCCCGCCGGCATGGTGCCTTCCGGGAAATCGTAGAACTCCATGTTGCCGCGGGCGGTGATGCGGGCGGCCTTGCCGCCTTGCGCTCCCGCGTCATCAATGGCCGCCACCAGGTTGTTGTTGCGGGCGAAGCGCGTCACATTGTACCGGCGAGCGCGAAACGCGCCCAGCGGTTGTTTCGGCGCGGGGTCAGCGACCAGCGGGGCGTTCAAGTCGGGCAGCGGCGGCACGGGCGGCAGCGCCAGCCGCTCGTTCGGCTCCGGCGCGTTCGCCGGACCGCTGCATTCGACCGCCACGATGCTCCACAGCTTCACCTGGGGCACCGTCACCGCCGTGCCCGCCAGCGGCAGCGGCTGG
>JAKIYB010000064.1:2920-13020 GCA_022708765.1 Armatimonadota bacterium
CCCGCCGGCAGCGTCCAGGTCAGCTTCACGTTCGCCAGAGGCGCCGGCGGCGCGGCTTTGTCGTCATTCATCCGCTCGGAGGTGGGCGGGTTGAAGAGATGCACGTAATAGACGCGCTTGCCTGGGGCGACGGCGCGGTAACGCAGGTAGTTTTTCCACCACAGCTTGCCGCCGTCGTCCACCTTCAGCGTGGCGTCGGGATCGGGGAAGTGGCGGTTGTCGCCGTAGAACAAGTCGCTGTAACGGCAGACCATGCGCATGTAGGGAATGGCGCTGTCCGGCACGCTATAGGCGAGGTGACTGCCGCCGGCGACCACGAAGGCGGTCTGATAGTTGCGTTCCAGCGCGGTGCCGCGCTGGTCGGTGATGACGTACTGCTCGCCGCCGTAGCGATAGGCGTTGCGCCCGGCACGCTCGTTTTCGTCCGCCCATTTCTTCCACGGCCAGTGGTTCGACATGGCAAAGTTCGTGCCCGCCTCCTGCAGCGCGAAGCTGCCATCGCGGAGGAACTCCGTGTAGTAGGGCGGCTGATTCTTCATCGGATCGGGACTGGCTTCCAGGTTCCAGTCCATGTTGTGTCCGAACATGCCGTCGGTTTTCACCGTCCGCGTGCGCTTGCGTAGATACTCGATCATCCCCGCGTTGGTATAGCCCTTGTACGGAGCCTGACGGCCGAAGAGGTCGGTCATCGGGCGGTCGTAATCGGTAGGGTCGTCCCAGCGGTAGCCATCCCAGTCGAAGGCGCGCATGCCCGCTTCCAGTTGATCGCCGTGCAGCCGCAGCAGTTCCGGGTTGCTGGCGATGGGCCCGTAGATGCCGCGCGCTTCCATGCCTTTGCGCTCGGCGTCGTTCTCGCGCTTCTGCCGCTCGATGTTCTTCACCTCGTAGGCCAGCAGCATGCTGTTGGTGTCCCAGCCCACGCTGTCCGGATACTTGCGGAAAACATCCACGATGCGGTAGCTGTAGATGATGTTGTAGTCCGCGTAGGCCACGCAGGACATGCCGTTGGCGTGCGCGGCGTCAATGTAAGCCTTCATCTGCGCGGTGGAGAGCTGTTTCAGCGTCTGTCCGCTCCACCAGCGATCCTTGCCCGGCGGCGGGGTGAGCAGCGACAGGTCGCACGGCGCCCAGAACATGAACTCGAGAATGGGGAAATACGTCCGCCGGTGGCGGAGCGCGACGCCCAGATCCGTCGCGGTATACGGCTCCGCGATGCCTACGCCGCCGTATTGCCCGATCTGCAGCGGGCGGTTGGTGCTGTAGAAATACTCGGACACCTCCGGACCCAGCGGCGGCTGCGGCTTATCGCCGGCGGGGTACAGGCGCGCGGTCACTTTGTGACCGTATTCCGACTGCGGCGGCAGCGCGATGGCGAAGTCCTGTATATCAGTCATCTTCAGGCGCTGCTCGGCGGTGGGCACCGTTACAGTCACATTATCGTTATACAGCGCGCTGGATTGCGCCAGGCCGCTCTCTACCGACACAATCAGGCCGACGGTCTGCGGCGTCTCGGTGTTGTTGCGGAGCGAGATGAGGATTTTTCCGGTCTCATCCAGCCGGTAGAGCAGTTTGTCCGGCCACACGCGGGTGATCTCTACCGGCGACGGGGTGATTTCCGCGATGGAAAAGCTCTCGATGCGCAGGCCCGGCCAGCCGCCGCGGAGGTAGATGCCGTACTGCACCCCCTTCACCCCGACGCGGAAGTCGCGGCTGATATCTACGTATTTGCCCACCTCGCGAAAATCGTCGGCGATAAGGGTGGCGGTATTGCGGAAGGAAGTGGCGGAGCCGTGCGGGTTCCAGCAGGCCATCTCGATGCTCGCGCCGACCGGCGGCGGCGCGGTCATCTTTGCCCGCAGCGTGAAGCGGAAAAGCCCAGGCTTCAGCACGCCGAAATCGCCGTATTGCTCCAGGTTCAGCGGAGCCTTCACCAGGAAGGCGCGCAGGGCGTCGGCGGCGTCATCTTCCACCAGTTCCCCCTGCTTTGCGCCCAACAGCTCCGCCAGCCGCCCGGTGGTGAAGACCATTTTCCCCGGCTCCTGCGCCAGCCCGAGCGCCGTCATGAGCAGCACGCACACCAGCATCAACGCAATTCGCATGGAGAGCACCTCACAGCTTCTTTGACAGAACAGCGATTTAATGGTAACACATGGAAGGATGACGCGGTAGAGGGAACCGGTTCGCCTGTTTCCCGTTGAAAACCATTCAGCCCGCGCCGTGTCAAATTCGGTAGCTTCACACCAGGAGTATGTCATGCTTTCCCGTATTATCCGCCTGCTTATCGTGAGCGCGCTATTGGCCTGCGCGGCGCTGGTCTCCGCACAGGGATACGCCGAGCAATACGCGCCGGTGCCCGAAGACGGAGTGATTATCCTCACTGACTACGGCTTCCGCGAGTGGGGACCGGAGCTGGTGCACTATGCTCTGGATACAAAGCGCTTCAAGCCGGGGAAACTGGTGCTGTTGAACGATGCCGGGCAGCCGGTGCCGTTTCAACTCCAGAAGACACCAAAGGGCGCGGTGCTGGCATTCGTGGCGACGGTGGCGAAAGGCGGCACCTCCGTCTATCGGCTGACTGATTCGCCGAAAGATCGCGGCGGTGAGGGCAGTACGCTGACATATCGCGAAACGCGCACCGGCGCCGAAGTGGGCAACGAGTATTTTTCCCTGATGCTGCCACTGGCGGGCAAAGTGACATACAAGCCCGCGCGCGACGCCGCACAGGTGACGCCGCCCATCCTGAAATGGCGCCAGGCCGGCTGCGGCTGGGTGGGCAACGCCCGCTTCGCCACCGCGCGCCAGGTGACCGGGCGCGAGGCCAGTTGGGTGGCAAAAGGCCCGGCGTGCATCACCTACCGCGTGCGATACACCTTCGAGCCGAAAGGCGAATATGTCTGGCAGGTACGGGTGACGCCCGGCGTGCCGCAAGCGCTCATCACCGAGGAGTTCGACTTCGGCGAAGTGACGGAGGGCAAGGATTTCCTGTTGCTCGGACTCGGCGAAGGCTGGCAGCCTGAGCAGATCGGCGTCACCGCCAACGAGCGCACCGAGGTACAGCCGCTGGCGCCCTACCTGCAGAAGAAACAGGCTGAAGGCAACACCGTGGTCGGCAACGTGAGCAGCAATATGCCGCCCCTGCCACCCGCGCCCGGCGAAGGATTCACCCTGCTGGAAAAAATCACCGCCACCGGCACCTGGGGACCGAAGACAGGGATTGACCTGCGCGCGAAATACCCCGCCGCGGATCGCACCTGCATCATCTCGGCGATGCCCGCCTTCCACGGTTCCTGGCGGCGGGCGCTGGCGATGACGCTCTGGCACGACCCCCAGCAAGGCGTGCAACTCGCGCTGCCCATCAGCATGCGGCCTATCCACTGGTACCTGGAACTCTCCGACGATCAGTCGCCCTTCTGCTCGCACGAGCATGACCAGGAACTGCCCGCCACCTACGGGCGCCGGGTGTGGGCGCTGGGTTTCGATATCCCGAACGTCGCGCTGCAGCTCTGGCCGGCGTTCAAAAAGTCACTGAGCGAGCCGAGCTACCAGGGGAAGATCACCGACCCCATCGTGAAGACGCGCGCCATCCTCAGCTATATTGGACTGGACCGGTATAAGGAATGGATCATTGACTGGCCGGAGACGGCGAAACCTGGCGACTATCCCCGAGCCTTCGCCACCCCCGCCATCGCGGCGCGCCTGAAAAAATCGCTGGAGCAGCACCCGGATAAGGAACTGCTGCGCAAGCTCTACATCATCAACGGCAAACCGGAGTCCGCGGTCAACAGCGCGAAGGCGTTCATCAACCTGGCAAAAAATCCCTACGTGAATGACTGGCAAGTCTGCGGATTGACCGCGTATATCGCTGCCTATTCGTTCCACTTTGCCGTGTATGCCGATGACGCATTGGCCTGCCCGGAACTGCCGGCCGACCTGCGCAAAGAGGTGCGCCGTTACCTGGCGCTCTATTCCTATCTCTTCGCCGAACCGGATCGCAACCCGCGTGGCGCGGGCATGCATCTGGGCAACCCGAACATGCCGATTGGCCGCACACTGGCGCTGGCGGAGTTCGCGCCTATCCTGCCCGACCATCCGCGGTATGACTACTGGATGAGCCAGCTCAAGGAATATACCGCGTTCAAGCTGGCGGCGCTCACCGAGCCGGGCGGGGCGTGGTTTGAGCCGCCCACCTATCAGATGTATGGCCCCACGCGCTCGCTGGCCATCGCGCAATATACGCTGAAAAACGCCGGTTACGCCGACCTGGCGAAATTTGGCTGGCACGCGAAAGCCCTGGAATATGACGCCAACTTGACCATGCCCGACGTGCGCTTCAAAGGCTGGCGCATCCTGCCCGGCATGGGCAACAGCGGTAATACGCTGGAAGCGGTGTGGGGACACGCCGTGGGGGTGATGGACGGCGCGGACCCCGATACCGCCGGCTACTTCCAGTATATGCACCGGCTGGCCAGCGGCAACCGCAAGGTCAGCGGCGGCGGCGATGGCACCGGCTATACCACGCTGCTGCTGCCCGACGTGCCGGAAAAGCCGCGCCCGCTGTCCACCACCTTCATCACCGGCTACGGTGTGGCGTTCCGCGCGCATTACGGCACGCCGGACGAGACGGGGCTGCTCTTCCGCTGCGGCTATAACAAGAGCCACTGGGATATGGACGACCTGAATACCATCCTCTACGGCAAAGGCGCGCCGCTGTCGCCGGGGACGGGCTACCAGTACTACTACGGCCCGGCCAATGCCAACAACGCCATTTACCACAACCGGGTGAAGATAGGCAAGCTGGATGCCCAGGAGCCCTTTGGCCGCTGCGAAAACGTCATCCAGGACTACGGCTTCGGCGGCAGCGCCGACTATGCCGTGGGCCGCGAATACTATCCACCTGAATACTTCACCGACGGCAAGGGTGAGATGGAGTGGCGGCGTCACGTGCTCTTTCTGAAGAGCGCGAATCCCGCGGGCGCCAACTACTTCGTCATGCGCGACACCTTCCCGGGCGGCAAAGACCGCGCCACCTGGTGGCACTGGTTGAACCTCGATGGTCCCGAGAATATCCAGCAGCAGGGCAACACCCTCGAGATGAAAACGAAATACGGCGCGAGCACCTGGTTCTGGTTCACCCGCGCCTACCCCGGCAAAGCCGTGCTAACTTTTGACTACGGCGTGGCGCCAAACTACCACCACCGCGCCTTCTGGAAGGAGATGGGCGTCCCCGGTCCCGAGGATAAAGAAACGAAGACCATCTATCAACTCGCCGGCAAACCGGGTGAGGATTACTTCTACGTCGCCTTCCCCCGCAAAGGCGGCGAGGCTACGCCGAAAGTGACTCTGCTTGGTGATGGCGCGCTGAAGATCGTCACCGCGGAAGCGACCGATTATGTCTTTGCCAGCGATGCGCCGATGCAGTTTGCCCAGGACGACGTGGTCTTCACCGGCAAGGCGGGCGCCGTGCGCGTCTTCCCGGATCGCGTGGTGCTCTGCATGAACAGCGGCAACGGGGTCATCGGCTACAAAGGCTACGTGCTGAACGGTCCCGGTCCGTTCGAGCGCACGGTCAAACTCGCGGACATCAAGCAGAACTTGACGCAGATCGAGGGTTATGAGAAAAAGATCGTTTCACAGGAGATCGGGAACGGCCTCACCGTCACCGGCGAGGCGCCTTTCGAGGCGGGGCTGGACGGCGAGGCAATCCGCATCAGGACGAAGGGACGCGCCCGCGTCTTCACCGTCACCCGCCCGCCGTTCATGTGGCAACCGCAGTTCTTCCTTGACGGCCAGGAATGGATGGCCTACTGGAGCGACGAAGCCTCTTCCAACTGGGGCAAGATGAAGAACACCTACCTGATGTCCGTCGCCACCCGCGACGGCGAGCATGAACTGCTCATCCGCAACCGCGTGTATAACAAAGTCTGGGACCGCCAGTTCGTGCCGATGCTGACGGGAAAATAAGGCAGGCGGGTGAGACTCCCAATGCCATTCAAATAAGGATTCTCGACCGTCACGCGCGACCTCTCCCCCAACCCCCTCCCCTACGTGGGGAGGGGAGATTGATAAGGAAAAATGACGGCATGGGGCGGCTGGTTCGCCGCACGGAATAAGCTTATTTGAACGGTATTGGGTGAGACTCCGACGAGTCATGGCCAGTGCTTTCGCTCTGCCCCCACTCCGCTCTCCCAGGATTGGGAGAGCGGAGTGGGGGCAGATACGAGCAGGCGGATACGTCCCGGCAGGGACATGATGTTCTTTGGTAAACTGATACTTTCGTGACATACCCGCGCGCAAAACGCATCGCTGATCTGCTCATCGCCGGGCTGGCACTGGTGGTGCTGGCGCCGTTGCTGCTGGCGGTGGCACTGGCGCTGCGCGTCACCCAGGGACGGCCGGTGTTTTTTCGGCAGCCACGCATGGGGAAGGACGGCGTCCCCTTCCTGATGCTGAAATTTCGCACCATGACAGTCGGCTCGTCCGTGCCGACAGATGCGCATCCGGTGCGCAAGGATCACGCTGACCCGCGCATCACGCCGCTGGGCCGCCTGCTGCGCCGCGCCGCGCTGGATGAACTGCCACAGTTCTGGAATGTGCTGCGCGGCGAGATGTCACTCGTCGGGCCGCGCCCGCTGCCGGTGGACGATCTCGCCCACCCCGCCTGGCTGGAGATCGCCAACGCCGACGAACGCGCCCGCCGCGCGGACTGGGCGCGGCTCCGCCAGAGCGTTCCTCCCGGTCTCACCGGCCTCTGGCAGATCAGCCCCGATCCGGAAACCGATTTTGAGAACTGGCTCGTTCGCGACCTCGATTACCTTCGCCGTCGCTCCCTCGCTTTCGATCTCTACATCTTGCTCGTTACCCCGGTGGCGATTCTACGCGGACGACGAAAGCCGGGGGCATAACTATCCGCCGGCACCGCTGCAACTCACCACCCGCCCGCCGCGTATCACCCTTCGGACGAGCTGCCGCCGTTTTCCCGACATGACTGACGGGTATACCAACGCTACCCCGTCCGGTAGCCCACGGCGATTGCCAAACAGGCAACCCCGTGGTAGACTGTGAATTACCCGCCTTGAGGAGGCACGCCGCGAATGTCTTCGCGACTGCTCATCTGCTGGCTTATCGGCCTTTGCTGTATAGTTGGTGCCACGGCCGATACCCTGGTGGTGGCCGGGCGCGCGCAGACGCTTGTCGCGCCGCTCATCACCGAGGGTAACGATATCCTGGCGCCCGTGGCGCCGTCACTGCGCCTGCTGGGCGCGCGTGCCACCACCAACGGCAATACCATTACGATCCAGGCGCCCACCGCCGCCGGCGGGCGTCGGGAAGTGCGGCTCACCGCCGGCGCCCGCGAGGCGACGAACGATGGACGGCGTTTCACGTTGCCCGTCGCCCCGCGCGAGGTGGATGGTAACCTGTACCTGCCAACCCGCGCGCTGGCGCCCATTCTCAACGCCGAGGCGCGTTACGACGCCGAAACCCGCACCCTCACCCTCTCTCCGCTCGTCACCGTAGCCTACGAGGCACGCGAGGACGGCGTGGCCGTGCTGGTACGCTGCGCCGCGCCGCTGCAGTATACCAGTGGGCAGTTGCAGGATCCTGATCGGTGCTACCTCGATTTCAAGCACACCGGGCTGGGGATGGCGGAACAGCAAATGGCGGTGGAAACCGACCCCGTGCAGCGGCTGCGCCTGTCTCACGGCGGCGGCCCGGACGGCGCCGTGCGGCTGGTGGTGGACCTGACGGGACCGGCGACGATGAATACCGCTGTCAGCGATGGCGGCCGGCTGGCGACCGTGACGCTGGCACCGAAAGCGCCGGAGCCCGACCCGGCGGCGCCCACGCTGCCCGCGCCCGGCCTGCCCGGCGCGCCCGCCGCCCCGGTGAAATTACTCGGTCTCTCACTTGTCCCGCAGGGAGTTCAGCAGGTGGAACTCACCGTCGAGACGGATGGCGCGCCATTGGTCGAGTGTGCTTATGATAGCGGCACGCGCCTGCTCACCCTCACCTTCCCCAACAGCCTGAACACGCTGCCCGCCGAGGCGCTGGCGGTGAAAGCGAATGCCATCGTCGCGAAGATGGAAGCAACGGGCAGCGCGGAAACGCCGGGCGCGAAGTTGCTCATCGCGCTGAAAGCCGACTCCGGCTACCTCATTGACCGCGACGCGACGCGCGTGCGCCTGCTCATTGGCTCCTTCAGCATCGCCGACATGACCATCGTGCTCGATGCCGGCCACGGCGGCCATGACAGCGGCGCCATCAGTCCCAACGGCACCCGCGAGAAAGACATCAACCTGGATGTGATTCTGCGGACGGAGAAGCTGCTGAAAGCCGCCGGCGCGAAAGTGATCCTCACCCGCCGCGACGACACCTTCATCCAACTGCAACAGCGGCCGGTGCCGGGCAACAGCAACCGCGCCGACCTCTTCATCTCAGTCCACTGCAACTCGACGCCGAAGCGCAACTCCACCACCGGCACCGAGACGTATTACAAAACGCCGCGCAGCGCGCAATTCGCCGCCATGATGCATGCGGAAATGGTGAAAGCGCTGCGGCTGAAGAATAATGGGGTGCGCGTGGCGAATTTCCTGGTCATCCGCGAGAGCACCATGCCCTCGGTGTTGCTGGAGCTCGGGTACCTGAACCACTCACGCGACGAAGCGCTGCTCCTTACCCCCGAGTTCCGCCAGCGGGCCGCCCAGGGCATCGTCGAAGGCATCCGCCGTTACGCGGCGACTAAAAGCTGGAAACTCCGTCGCGGGGAGCGGTTTGATGACGACGTGGCCGTCGCCAGCGCGAATTAGCGTTCCACCATTCGTCCACTGCATCCCCATAGGTGTCCCTGCTCGGCGACCACCCGCACTAGGGCGCCGCGTTCCGGCGCATGCTCGGTGGTGAAGACCATCGCCTTGTCGTTACGGGCGCGGCCAGCGCAGCGGTTGGCATCGCGCGCGCTGGGGCCTTCCGCCAGCACCTCGAAGACCTGGCCTGCCGCGGCGGTGTTGATTTCGGTACTGATGGCGTTCTGCAGCTCTACCAGCCGCTGCATGCGCGCCACTTTGACCTCTTGCGGCACCTGGTCGGGCAGCGTCGCCGCCGGCGTGCCGGGACGCGGGCTGTAGACGAACATGAACTGCTGGTCGAAGCGGAGGCGCGCGTATGACTCCATGCACGTCTCGAAGAGCGCGTCCGTTTCGCCGGGGAAACCGACGATAACGTCGCTGGTGACACTGACGCCGGGGATGCGCGCGCGGATGCGGCCCAACAGTTCCTCGTAGCGCGCCACCGTGTAGCCGCGTTTCATCGCCGCCAGCAGGCTGTCCTCACCCGCCTGGATGGGCATGTGAAAATGCTCCATCACCTTCGGCATCGCCGCCACCGCGTCAATAATGCGGTCGGTCACCTCCAGCGGGTGATTGGTGGTGAAACGGATACGCGCCAGCCCGTCAATCTCGTGCAGGTGTTCGAAGAGGGTGACGATATCGAACGCCTTGCCGCGATCGCGCCCGTAGGCCAGCACGCTCTGCCCCAGCAGCGTCACCTCGCGCACGCCCGCGTCTACCAGCCGGCGCACCTCGTCGGCCACCGACTCCGGAGTCCGGCTGCTGAACTTGCCGCGCACATAGGGCACGATGCAGTACGCGCA
The DNA here is from genome assembly GCA_022708765.1 of Armatimonadota bacterium. Taxonomy (GTDB): domain Bacteria; phylum Armatimonadota; class Hebobacteria; order CAIYQO01; family CAIYQO01; genus JAKIYB01. Next base: position 12,567 of record JAKIYB010000064.1, read on the forward strand.
GCGGTAGTTGCAGCCTTCGATGACATTCACGAAGGCCTTGATCTCACCGGCCCGCGTGTAGCGGCTGAAGTCCTGCGCATCCTCGATTTCCGGCTCACCCTCCACGCCGATCTCCACCAGCGGCTCGTCGCTCTCCTCCAGTTCGGCGAGGATTTCCGGCAGCCGCGCCAGCCGCCGCGGGCCGATGACCAGGTCTACGAAGGGCGCGTTGCGCAGGATCACGCGGCCTTCTTTCTCCGCCATGCAGCCGCAGACGCCCAGCTTCATGCTCGGACGCGCCTCTTTGAAGCGGCGCAATTCACCCAACCGGCTGTAGACTTTGTGTTCCGGTTTCTCGCGCACGCAGCATGTCTCCAGCAGCACCAGGTCCGCCTCCGCCGGGCCCGGCACTTCGGTATAGCCCAATGACTCCAGTCGCCGCGCCGCCGCCGCCGCGTCGGCCACGTTCATCTGG
>JAKIYB010000064.1:13092-13425 GCA_022708765.1 Armatimonadota bacterium
CTCAATCACGCCACTGTCCCAGGCAGCGCGCAGATACGGACAATCGTACGTCGCGTAATCCAGGTGTGCCGGCAGGCCATTCACCTCGCGGCGTCCGCGAGTGTCGAGGGTGACCGTGCCGGCGCGGTGGGATATATATGTGAGAGCCATCGTGTCGGCATCGAAGTGAATGGCATTGGCCCGTATCTCAGCGCGGAAGTCGGCGAAGCTGCCAAAAGTCTCCAGCATTCCGGCTTCGCACACGACCGCGTGGCGCAGGCCGTGACTGATAACTTCGCGGTGCGCCCATTCGCCATCGCGCGTCCAGGTGTAACCATTGAGCAGAGAAAGGGC
>JAKIYB010000650.1 GCA_022708765.1 Armatimonadota bacterium
ATTTGAACGGTATTGCGCTTCAGCGTCCTTATGCAGGTTCGCCACCTTCTTCAGTTACTGCCGGGGATTGCTCCTGCTCCCTATTCCCCCAGCTCACGCCGGCACGGCGGTGAAGAACTCCTCGTAGAGCGCGCGCACGGCGGCGGTCATGTCTTCGTCTTTGATGCCGAACATCATGCTCACCTCGCTGGAGCCCTGGTTAATCATTTCCAGGTTGACGGCGGTGCGGGCGAAGGCGCCGCAGGCGCGGCCGGCGAGACCGACGGTGTGGCTCATCCCTTCTCCGACCAACATCACCAGTGTCAGGCCGCGCTCACGTCGTCGGCATCCAACTCGCGGCTGATGCGGCCCAACACGTGTTCCTCCACCGTCGTGGTGAAGGCGGATTCCGGCACGATGACGGAGATGTTGTCAATGCCAGACGGCATGTGCTCGAAGGAGAGGCCTTCTTCCTCGAATATTTGCAGCAAGCGCCGGCCAAAACCGATCTCGCGATTCATCATGTATTTGCTGATGTATACGCTGCAGAAGCCCCGGGAGGCGGCGATGCCCACCACCGGGCGATGTGGCGCCACGGCGCGCTGGGCGACGATGCGCGTACCGGGCGCGGCGGGATTGTTGGTGTTCTTGATATTCACCGTGATGCCGGCGTGGAAGACGGGTTCCAGCGCCTCGTCGTGAAAGACGGAGAAACCGGCGTACGACAGTTCGCGCATCTCGCGGTAGGTGATTTCAGTGACCGCTTCCGGATGCGCGACAATCGCCGGCGAGGCGGCGAAGACGGAGTCCACGTCGGTGAAGTTCTCATAGACATCGGCTGACGCGGCGCGGGCAAGGATGGCGCCGGTGATGTCGGAGCCGCCGCGCGGGAAAGTGACCACTTTGCCGGAGCGCGAGTAGCCGAAGAAGCCGGGGAAGATCAGCAGGCCGGGCATGTCGCGCAGCGTGCTCAGCCGTGCATACGATTCCTCCAGCACGCGGGCGTTGCCGGATTCCTCGGAGAGCACCATGCCGGCGTCGCGCGGATCAACGTAGTGGGCGTCTACCCCCTGCGCGCGCAGGTAGGTTGCCACCAGCTTCGCGCAATTATCCTCGCCCGCCGCCTTCAGCGTGTCCAGATACAGGCCGGCGTCGGCGGTATCCATCGCCAACCGCGCGCGCAGATCGGCGGCGATGTCATCGGTAGAGCCTTCGGGCAGGCCCAGCTCCGCGGCGATGGATGCATATCGCTCGATGACGCGGTCAATCTCCACCGCGCCCGGCTGTCCGCCCAGGCGCGCGTTCGCGGCGGCGATGAGCAGGTCCGTCACTTTCGTATCCGCCTTATCCCGTTTGCCCGGCGCGGAGACGACCACGATCTTGCGGTCAGGGTCGCTCAACACAATGTCGCAGACCTTGCGCACCTGTTCCGCGCTCGCCAGCGAGCTGCCACCAAATTTCACCACTTTCATTCGACCACTCCTCACTCAATGTCGAAAACGCCGTTATTTATACCACGAGAACGACGTATATTACTACTCCTTACCGCCTGGATCGCTCTCCAACCCCTACACTCCAACACGATCCTTCACCGTTTCATCATTTTCGGCAGGGAAATCTATTCTCGTACGGAAAATATCGAAACGTATCAACTGACGGGAGAGCGCATGAGTCACCATTCTGATTGGCATTTTCCGCTGCCGCGCACCCATACCGGCATGCTGTTGGGCAACGGCATTTACGGCGCGATCATCTGGGGCGAGGGCAGTGTGCTGCGCGTGACGCTGGGACGCGCCGACCTGTGGGACCACCGAGGCGGTATTCGCTGGAATGACGAGATGTCCTTCGCCAATATCCGCGCGGCGCTGGAAGCGGGCGACGAGAATCGCCTGCGCGAGATGTTTTCGCCGCCGGCGAACAAGGAGGGTGAACCGAAATACCCCAGTATCCTGCCGATCGGGCGTTTTGAGCTGGATTTCGGCCCGGATGCCATTCTGACGAAAGGCACGCTGCACCTCGATGTCGGCATGGCCGAGGTGAAAGTGAAGGTGCAAGGCCATTCGCATATTGTGCGACTGGCGATGGATATGGACGCCCCCGTGCTCGGTATCGAGTTCCCGAAAGAATTGGACGCGCCGACGCCGCGCCGCGTGCCCGCCTGGGAATATGTGGGCGAGTATCTCAAGAGCATCTCCTTTGCCGAGCCGAAGTTCATTAACGAGGATGATTTTTATGGCTGGGTGCAGGCGCGCCCCGCTGA
>JAKIYB010000651.1:0-268 GCA_022708765.1 Armatimonadota bacterium
TACCATGACGAAAGGCGTGCTGCTGAAAGGTTCCAGCCGAACACCGCTGACTCCGGGCCGTTACCGGCTGCACGTACCGCTGGCGCTGGCCCCGCTCGCCAATCTGCGCATTAGTGAAATCACCGTCACCCTGACCGCTGATCAAGCCACCCGCGCACTGAAAATCATCGAATTCCCCGCCGCAGACGAATTCGCCGATATGACGCTTGACTTCACCGCCACCGGCGGCCATTCGGCCTACACCGTGCAGTGGGCCATCACCGGTCTG
>JAKIYB010000651.1:310-2210 GCA_022708765.1 Armatimonadota bacterium
CGCGAGCGCACGATGGAAGCGCCCGCCGGACCTGATCCGGATGGCGAGGACGAGTTGGACAACCTCATCAATATGCCGAAGACGGCGGAGGACGGCTCCATCGCGCGAAAAGACCTGCCGAAGATCACCTACCGGCTGGCGGCGCTGAAGCCATATATTGAACCCCTTTCTACCCTTACCGTGCAGGTAGAGGTAGACAAGATCGTCTATAGGCCCGGCGATAAGGGAATGGCCACCGTCACCGTGACCAACCTGGCGAATACTCCGGCGAAGGCCGCGCTCAATGTCGAAGTGCTCGCCGGCGTACGGACGAAACGGAATGTCACCGCCGAGACGCTGGATATCCCCGCCGGCGGCAGTCGCAAATGGACCGGCGCCTTCGCCACCGAAGGATTGTATTGGGGCGCGGAATTGAGCGCAACGGCGGCGGTAGACCCGGCGCAGCCGGCGCAGGGACGAGCCGTCTTCGCCGTCGCGGAAAATATCTGGGAGACATCCATCTTCGCCGGCACGAACTACTCCGTGCGCTTCCGCGATCGGGAACTGGCTGACAAGACCATTGAAGACTTGCGAAAAAAAGGCTATACCGGTTTTGAAAGTGGGTTCTGGGCGCCGGACGATTTCGGCGATTTCACCCCGGACAAGGAACTCTTCTTCGGCGGACACCTTTGCTATCCCGGCTCCATCTCCGCGATGCAGAACTATATCGAGTTCGCCCACAAGCACGGCATGGCGGCCACCCTCTACTCGCTCATCACCGCCTGCAGCGGGCCATCCGCTTTTGAACTGATGCGCAAGCATCCTGATTGGTTCGTCGCCGGCGAATTCTTCTCCGACTGGTTCGAGCACTGGCCGTTGATGGAGGATTTGAAGATTGGCCCAATGAGCGTCTGGCCGTATGCCTCTATCGCCTGGGGCAAGTCAGACGGCATCATTGCCACGCACGCCAGAGAGAACATTGACGCGCATAAAATGTTCGGCTGGGACGGCATCCGCTACGATGTCTATGACGACACCTCCGCGTGGACCATTAACGCGACAAAGAAAATCCGCGCGCTGGTAGAGAAGGAGGTGCCGACTTACCAGTTCGGTTATAACACCGAGGTATCCGACAAGGTGACACCCGACGCCTACACGACCATGCTGAACAACGGCGGCATGTTCATGCACGAGGAACCGCGGAATATCGCCGACCGCGGCTACCTGTTCTCCACCTACCTGGATAAAGCGCTGACCTACCGCGAGGTGGTCTGGCAGTACGGCGGTCAGTACGGCATCTGTTACGACCCTCCCGCCGGCTACACCGGGTTGGAACCATATAACCCGAACAACATCTACGGCACCAAACTCGACGAGCTATATATCTGCACGCTGCTGCTGGCGGCCGGCGCGCACCCCTTCTACGGGTGGATGGAGCATCAGGTGGGGCAATACCCGACCTTCGCGCTGCGTTATTCAGACTTTCTCTGGAACAATAACATGCGCCCGCTGGCCAATCCGCAGGCTGTGGTTAACTTCGGCAAGCCGGTAGAGTTGATGCAGTGGGAGCGGCTGGCGCGTCGGCTGGACCTGGGAGAAAACCGCCACCGGCTGGTGCTGCATCTCATCGTACCGCCGGGGCGCGATGCCGCACATGATCTGTCACAGAAGACTAAGCCACCGCTGCGGGCGCTGAGCCCGGTCCCCGACGCGCGCCAGCAGGTCGTGCCGCTCAAAGCCAATGGCACTGCCGTAACACTGACCCTGCCCGAAACGCGCTTCTGGACGGTACTGGTGGTGGAATACACCGGTCCGAATGGCCTGCAATAAAATCCCCTCGTCCCCTGCCCCCTCGCCCCGGGGAGAGGGGGCGTCATGCCTACAGGAGTAAACGATGACTGTCCGGCAAGCCCCCCGCAAT
>JAKIYB010000652.1:0-246 GCA_022708765.1 Armatimonadota bacterium
AGCGCGAAACAGCACTCGTAGCCACCGCGGGCGAAATCTTCCTCGTGCGGGATGTAGCCTGCGAAGGCGTTGCAGTGCTCCACCGCCATGGTGACGGGGAAGTGGCCGGACTCGCGAATCTCACGCCCCATAACGCTGAACAGTTCGCCGGGAATGCCGACGATGGCGAGATGGCCCAGGGCGATGCCCTGCACCTCTATGGGCTCGATGATTGCGCGGCGGAAGGTTCGGCGGCGCGCTTCCCAC
>JAKIYB010000652.1:274-2209 GCA_022708765.1 Armatimonadota bacterium
GTCGTCAATGGAGGCGAGATTGCCGTAGAAGTGCCAGGCATAGCCATACAGGCGGCGGCTCAAGTCGGGCTCGCGTTCGCCGCGCGCCAGCGCTTCTACATGCGCCCAGGCGGTCTCTACCTGCTCCGCCCGCGGCGCGCGTTGTTCAACGGGCAGGATGCGGGCATGGACGCGCACGCCGGATACGGGCAGCAGCGGAACGCCGCGGCAGCCGGCGATAGCCGCGCGCGCCAGCGCTTCGCCCATGCGGGCGCAACCCTCCGGTCCGGTGACATCGGACAGGCCAGGGATGCCGTTGGCCGGGCTTTGGTCGCCGGCCGTGCCGGTGAGCGCGAGGAAGGTGCCATTAAAAGCGGCGTCCAGTGCCCGCGACATCACCCCGGGATAATCCGCGGAAAAGTGAGAGACGCCATACATGGTTGTCGGATGGCAGGGGAAGCTGACGAATCCGCCGAGTACCGCGCGGTATTCGTCTTCCACCACGGCGACTACCAGCGCGTCTTCGTCGGGCGATTCCGGTCGCAGGAAATCGGTTCCGCTGCGTGGGCCGTGGGTCCCGACCTGCTCGCGCCCGTCGGCCGCGCGGTAGATATTGCGGCGGCAGAACGCCCAACCGGGGGTGGGTACAAGCGCGGCGCGCATGAACGCGGGGCGCAGCGCGGCGCGGGCTTCACTCGCCAACTGGCGCGCCATGACGCATAAACGGTCCAACTCGTTAAAGTGGGGATCGCGCGGCCGCCAGGGAGCCAGGATAGGGCCGTTGTGGGTATGCGTGGCGTGTACCAGCACCTGTGCGGCGTTACAGCCGGCGCCTTCAGCCACGGCGACGCGCAGTTCATCCGCGACCGGCGCCTCGATGCGCGGCTGGTCGAGCGCCAGGATGGCGGCCATGCCGTCATCATCCGCAAAGAGCGCAAGGCGCAGGAAGAGTGGCGAATGCACTCCCTCGGCGGCAAGCTGCGCGCCTCCCAGCCGGTCAAACAACTCCCCCGGCTCGGGGGTATATTCCGCGCGAAGAAAGGCGGCATGTGCGGTGGATGGCATGGCAGTACCTCACTCGGTGACGCGTTCAAAGCCGGTGCGTGTCAGGCTCGCCAGCAACAATTTTCGCTGTATGACGGGGATGTCCTTCCAGGGTTGAATGTCGGAACGATTGAGCGAAGACCGAGCGAGAATATCTTTTTCCTCAAATCAAGCCCTTTGCTCTTTACGCGACGGAGAGAAGCGAGTACAATATACTTGTGATATTTTTCACAATATAGGGGCGCGCAACCCTGTATGAATGGCGTAAAAGCGAGAAAGGTGAGGGGATATGGCGGAGAGGTTGCCTGCCAGCGCGGATGCGATCATTGATGAGGGGCGGATTTTCGCGGCGTTGGACGCCGCGCACGCGCCGGAGGACGCGGAGCTGGACGCTATCCTGGCGAAGGCGCGCGAACTGCACGGCCTGACGCTGGACGAAGCCGCCGTGCTGCTGCAGGCGCGCGGCGAGCAGTGCGCGCGCGTCTTCGCGACGGCGAAGGAGGTCAAGGAGACGATTTACGGCAAGCGCATGGTGCTCTTCGCCCCGCTCTATACCACCAACATCTGCGTCAACGACTGCCTGTACTGCAACTTTCGCCGTTCCAACACCGCGCTGAAGCGCCGCCGCCTGTCATTGGAGGAAATCGCCGAGGAGACGCGCGCGCTGGAGCGCCAGGGGCACAAGCGTGTGCTGATGGTACTCGGCGAGGACCCGCGGGTGGCCATTGACAGGATAGTGGCGGAGATTGAGACCGTCTACGCCACCCGCGAAGGCAAGGGGGAAATCCGCCGTCTCAACGTAAATGCCGCGCCGATGGAGCCGGAGCGCTTCGCCGCGCTGAAGGCGGCGGGCATCGGCACCTACCAGTGCTTCCAGGAAACCTACCACCGTGCTACCTATGCGAAGATGCA
>JAKIYB010000653.1 GCA_022708765.1 Armatimonadota bacterium
CAGCACGTAACGCCTCAGCGGACGTGCCAGCGCGATGCAGTAGTGCGGGCTGGTATACCCCTGCTTGAGGATCGCCTCGAGCAGCGCCTTCACATGCGTGGCCGCCTCGATGGGTGCCAATCCGACGGGCTCACCCTCCAGGATAAAACGGTCACTGCTGCGCAACTCGCGGGTAGCCTCATAAGCCTGGCATAATTCCGGCGTGGCCAGCACTTTCTCATGAATCGCGGGAAAATCTTCGGTGCGGCAGAGCAAATGTGGGTGAGCATCTCCGGCATCCGGCCAGTCCGTCACCCAATCCTTCACCTTATCCAGCCGCAGGTCGCCGCGCTCGGTGTGCAACGCCCACAGGGGGAAGTGGAAATCGGGCTCACGACGAATCGGCGTGCCATCCAGCGGTCCGCGCTCACCCAGGCTTTCATGCCGTGAGGCAACCGCTAGCAGCCAGCGGCGTGCCACGTTCTCAATCGGAAAGCGGAAGTGCCCGCCTTCGCCCGGTACATCAATAAAGAATACCTCCGCGTGCGCACCCACGGTGCGGTGCGCCGGATGAATCACATCATCCGGAATGCCCCAGTGGGCGATATCGAGCGGCACGACGCCGAAAATCGCATCACCGCGCGTGTCGTAGACGCCGAACCATCCACCATCTATGGAGGGAAGAGCCGGCCGCATGGCGGTATATGTCTTCAACGATGGCGCGCCCAGCGGCAGGTCTACAATCTCCCAACTGGCTGTAGAATGAGTAATGAGACGATCGGGGGAAAAGTCGTCGGCGAAGTCGAGGATAACATTGCTCGTCGGGCAGGGGCGCAGGCACGGCTTGGCGATATCCTCCAGCGCCTGGCTCCAGTGCGATGATCCAATACTACCAATCTCGCGATAGGGTCGCGGCGCGGGCCACAGCCGCACGGGCAGTGTGCTCTCCTCCCGCACTTCGCAATGGGTTGCATTCGGACGGAGGAGGAAACGGATGGCGTAATGGCCTTCATCGGCATCGTATTGAACTTCAACCGACGTCCACAGTGCTCCGGCCTCGACCAGGCGCGTGGTCACCGAGCGGAAGACCAGCGGGCTCTCCAGCCGGCTACGCCCCATCCACGGGCTGTCACCCAAGCATACTCCCTGTAACGGTCCCGGCACAGGTATGCCGGGTTCCAGCAGTGCTGATGAGGGGAGCTTAAGGGAGAGCAGGCCGTTTGAAATCAGCACCGCTCCGTCAATTTCCCGGATGGCGATGCCCGGCGTTTCCGAAGGAGACTGCGCCGTATCATCGAGAGTGACATCGAATTCCAGTGCCTCCCCAGACGCCAGTGCTAAGACCAGCAGGTGCAGCTTCCCATCGGCATACTGCCAGGGCACCGTTTCACCCCGGCAGGTAACGCGCAATCCTAGCCCCGACCCTGCCGGGAAAGGGTATGCCACAATCTCGGTCGCCCACGCCAGGCCCAGTGTCTCGCGCAGGGCGATCGTCCAGCGATTATGCCCCGTTTTCCGCACTGCCCGCGGCCGCACCCATCGGTCATTCAGTCCACGGTCAACGTACATGTCTGTTCCTCTGCGCTATCGGCGTTCTCTGCGGTGAAATCTTATTCCTGCACCTCCTGCACCGCGATATCGTCAAAGTATGCCTCGCTCTCTGCGGTGGCATCAATCGCGATGGCGGCAGAGGTGACTTTACCGGCCTTGCTGGGTGAAAACAGATAGCTATAGAAGGTCCAGACATCCTTTGCCGAAAAAACGCTATAACCACGCAGGGTGTCCTCTGCCTTCGCCTCGCGCGGCTGGTAGAAGGACACTTCGATGTTCCCTTTGCCACGCGCCCAGAAGGAGATGCGGTATGTCTTCCCACTCATGAAAGGCAGTGATTGGTAGACGATGGCATTATCTTCCAGCAGATCCGGGGCCAGGCGGAGGGCAATGTTGCCGGTGCGCGCCTGTGCCGGATCCCGCACGATAGGCAGCAGTTTCTTCGGTATGACTGAATTGAAGATCCATCCTCGCACATTCTGATAGCGAGCGGTGAAGACATCCGCCTGCTGGAACTCTTCAAAGCCGGGATTCTGCAGCATATTCGCGCTCAGCTTCTCACCGGCGGGCAAATCCGCGTCATACGGGCTGTAGGTGAACTGCTGCGGCTTGCGCACGAACGGTACCAGTTCTAGCGTATCCAGTA
>JAKIYB010000654.1 GCA_022708765.1 Armatimonadota bacterium
CCGGTCATCACCGCCATGGGCGCCGCCGCCCGCACCGATCCGACCGCACTGCGTCTGGGCACAGTGTGGGAGACCGAGGGCTGTCCGCTGGCGCGAAAAGTGCGCAACGCGTTGCGTAAACGCGGGGTCACCGCACCTATCCCCGCCGTCTACTCGGTGGAGCCCCCGCGCGAAACCTTCGATCCCGACACCCTCGGCGAGCAGCCCGAAGACGACTACCGCCGCGGCCGCCGCCGCCGCATCCTTCCCAGCATGGGCATGCTCCCCGGCATCATCGGGTTGATGGTGGCGAATTACGTGGTGCAGCGGCTTTCCAAGCTGACCGGAGAAGTTATTCCTCGCCGGTGAGCGATTCTTTTGCTATACTACCCCATACCTATGCCTTTTCCATTCCGTCTCGGCACCACCTCCTGTATTTACGAAGACGATGATCTCGTCGGTAATGTATGCCGGTTGGGACCGTTGGTGGACGATATCGAACTGGTGCTCTTCGATACCGACGACTACGGAGCAAACATCCCAGACGCCGTAACCGTTTCTGAACTGTGCAGGCTCGCGACGGAACATTGCCTCACCTATACCGCGCATCTACCGATGGATCTCTGGCCGGAGAACGACTCGCTGCCAAAGGCCGCCCGTGCCATCGAAGCAACGCGCGCGCTGCGGCCTTTCGCCTATATTGCCCACCTCGACGGGCGCACGCTGCCCCCCTACCCCGCACTCAACAATACGTCTGAATGGGAACAGCAATCGGCGAAAGCACTGGACGCGGTCATCACCATGGTGGGCGACCCGACGCTGGTCTGCGTGGAGAATCTGGAGGGCTGGGACCCCTATCTCTTCGAGGGCGTGGTTCGCGAGAAAGGCACGAGCCGCTGTGTAGATATCGGCCATCTGTGGCTGGAGCAGGCCGACGCGGTGACGTACCTTCTTAGCCATATGCATCGCGCAAACGTCATCCATCTGCATGGCATCCACACGCGCGACCATGCCTCTCTTGCTCTGATGCCCGCCGATGATATCAGTGACATCCTCGATCTCCTCCTCTACCATGACCACGAGCGCGTGGTAACGCTGGAAGTCTTCTGCGAGTCCGATTTCCTTACCTCGCTCGAAGTGCTGCGCCGCTGTTTCGACGCCCTGAAGCCTTGACGCATCCCTCGCAGGCTGGTACTATCCTGCTGTCATTCGTTCCGGGCAGGCACGCGGGAAGACGGTGCGAAACCGTCGCTGACGCGCAACTGTAACCGCGCGAGCGGAAGCCAGGAAACCGTGCTGCCCGAGGCACGCCAGTAACGCCTCGCGCGACACGGGGTTGGCGCTGTGAAGCCGAATTCCACAGCCCCGTTCCCCGTGGAATGGGATTTTTATGCGCAGTCGCCTGCCTATTGTCATACTCGTTATCCTCATCGCCATTTCGGTGTTGCCAGCTCTGCTGTGGATATCCGGCACCATGCGGCGGAGTGCCGTGCATCGTCATGTAAGCGCCTCCACTACCTTCCCGATGACGGTCACCGATGTGCGTAGAGTGAAGGTCACTCTCCCCACCCCACCAAAGCGCATCATCTCCATTGCACCAAACAATACGGAAATTCTCTTTGCACTCGGTGCCGGCAACCGCGTGATCGCCGATACCACTTATTGCGACTATCCACCGGAAGCAGCCAAACTGCCGAAGGTGGGGGGGTACCTGGATCCAAACGTTGAGAAGGTGCTGGCGCTGAACCCCGACCTGATCCTCGCCACCCGCGGCACCAGCCAGGATATCCTCAACCGCATGACGGCGCTTAAACTCCCAGTGATTTGCCTGGACCCGGAAACGCTGCCGGAGATGCTTGATGCCGTACGCTTCATCGGCCGGGTGACGAACACCACCCCCACCGCCGAAGCGCTGGCGGCGGAACTTGAGGCACGGTATCGCGCGGTAACGGCGAAGGTGACGGGCCTGCCGGAGAGCAGACGACCTTCCGTCCTCTTCCTCTTCAGCCTGGATGAACTCTATTCGGTAGGGCCGGGCAGCCATATTGACGCGATGATTACTGACGCCGGCGGGCGCAATATTGCCGGCACGGCGGCAACTCCATGGCCACGACTCTCGATGGAGCGCGTGTTGGCTGACGATCCAGAGGTAATCGTCGTAGGTACCGGCGGTGCAATGAGCGCAACG
>JAKIYB010000655.1:0-323 GCA_022708765.1 Armatimonadota bacterium
CGTTGATCTCATGTATGGCCTGCCCGGGCAGACGCCGGCGACGTGGGAGGCGACGCTGCGGGGCGCGCTGGCGCTGGAGCCGGAGCACCTGTCGCTCTACGCGCTCATCATCGAGGAGGGCACGCCGTTGGCCGCCGGGGTGGCGGCAGGAGATGTGACGTTACCCGACGAAGAAGAGGAAGCGGTGATGGAGGCGATCGCCGCGGCGCGGCTGACGGAGGCGGGCTATACATATTACGAGGTATCCAACGCCGCGCGTCCCGGCGCATACAGCCGCCATAACCTGGGATACTGGCTTGGGCGTGATTATCTGGGGTTTGGGC
>JAKIYB010000655.1:349-2163 GCA_022708765.1 Armatimonadota bacterium
GGTGTTGCGCTGGCGCAATACGCCGGACGCCGCCGACTACGCGCGGCGCGCCGTGCGGGGGCAACCTGTGGTATGCTATGGTGAACGGTTGCGCGCGCGTGACCACCTGCTGGAACGAGTGATGCTGGGGTTGCGCCTGCGCGGTGGCTTCAGTCTTGCCGACGCCGAGCGCGCCTGTGGTATCAGCCTTGCCGACGTGGCGGGGGCGGCGCTGGCGCGGGCGGAAGCCGAGGAACTGCTGGAACGCGATGGGGAGACGCTGCGGCTGACGCCAGTGGGATTCCCGCTGGCAAACGCGGTGATGGCGCGCCTGATGGCGGAAGGCGCGTGAAGGATAGAGGGGAGCTGAACATGATCCCGCGGAACCTGATGCTCATCGGAATGCTCTTGGGCGCGTTGTGCGGCGTGCTGGCAGCGGAGACGCTGGTGGAAATTTACGACGGCTCGTCGTCACTGCCGGCGAAGGTCGTCATGGGCGATTGGGGCTTCATGCCGCGCCCGCCGACACCGGACCCGGCCGCCAATCCACATCAGCCGCTCAAGCTGGGGCGCAACTGGTACGCATTGAAGATCACCACCCTGGGGCGTTACCAGGGCGCGCGCTTTGATTTTCAGGCGCCGGTGGAGACCGCGATCTTCACCGCCGAGAAAAACACCTACTTGCAACTGCGCCTGCGCGCGCTGGATGAGAAGAAAACCGGCGGTGAAGGCGCGGGCAGCGAGTCGTATTCGTCCGCGGCCATCACCAATCCCGTCGCTCCCGGCGGCGATGTTCCTCCGCCGCCGACAATCGGCCCGGACGGCGCTCCCGTGGAACCGGTCGGCCCGGTCGGCGACCTGCCCGAGGTACATCAGGAGCCGAAGGTGAAGCCGAATCTCATCCCCATGCCCGTCTTTAAAAATCTGCGCTTTACCTTCATTACTGAAAAAGGTCCGGCGATTCTCGACGTCAAGCCGGAACAGCTCAAGCCGGTGGATGACGGCAAGTGGGAGCGGGTGGAGATTCCGCTGTCTCTCATCAATTCAGCGCTGCCGCTGGGCACGAAACTCTCACGGTTGCTCATCACCGCCGATGAGCCGATGGAAATGTATATCGGCCGCATCGCGGTGGTGAAAGACGTCACGCCCATCACCGTCAACACCTTCATCTATCCGAACTTCCTGGAAGCCGGCCAACGCATCTATTTCGCCGCGCGCGTGGAAGCAGGCTTGTCCCAGTATGAAGTGCAATGGGACTTCGACGTCAAAGCGGGCGCGAGTGTGGACGCCATGAGCGAGCGGGTGACGCACGTCTATGATGCCGAAGGCACGTATCTGGTGACCTGTACCGTGCGCGATAAAAACGGCGGTAAAGATCCCGCCGTCGTGACACTGGAATTCAAGGTGAGCCGCGCGCGGGCACTATGAGCGCCGGACTGTCGCTAACTGGCAGTCACCGCTCGGTTGACGGCATGTGATGCCCTGACCAACAGCCAAAAGCCGATTGCCGACTGCCACTCAAGGAGCCTTTCGATGCCGCGCCGCCCGCGACTGGATGTGCTGGTGGGCATCCCGGGGTCGGGGAAGACGACCTTCGCGCGCCGGGCGCGGGCGCGCCGGCCCGGGGTTCGCGTCATCAGCCCGGACGCCATTCGCGACACCCTCTATCCCGGATATGAGGCCGGCCAGGTGGACGTGCGGCGCATTGATAACGCCCGCGTCTTTCGCGAGGCGTACCGCGCGGTGGCAGAGGCGCTGACCGACGGTGCCGACGTCATCTTCGATGCCACCAGCCTCACGGAGCGCCGCCGGCGAAAACTCGTCGCGCTGGGCCG
>JAKIYB010000656.1 GCA_022708765.1 Armatimonadota bacterium
CCGCCGGTGCGCGTCGCCGCCTGGCCGGAGCCGCTGGAGCCCGCGGCCTTCCACGGCTTGGCCGGCGACTTCGTAAGGCTGGTATCGCCGCACACGGAGGCCGACGTGGCGGCGTTGCTGTTTTCGCTGCTGGTGGCGATCGGCAATCTCTTCGGTCGGCACGCCTACTTCGTCGCGGAAGCTGATCGGCACTACCCCAACATGTTCGCCGTGTTGGCTGGCCTGTCGGCAAAAGGACGCAAAGGCACGTCGTTTGGCTATATCCACGTCCTGTGCCTGCTCATCGAAGCCGCATGGACGCGTGAGCGCATCCTCAAAGGTCTGTCATCAGGCGAGGGGCTTATCTGGGCGGTGCGCGATCCCATTGAAAAACAGGAGCCGATCCGCGAAAAGGGCCGGGTCGTCGGCTACCAGTCCGTCATCATCGATGACGGTGTCACCGACAAGCGGCTGCTCTGCCAGGAGGGCGAATTCGCACTCGTGCTGCGCGTGCTGAACCGCGAAGGGAATACGCTGTCCGCCGTCATCCGTACCGCGTGGGATACGGGGGATTTGTCGGTGCTGACCAAAAACTCACCGGCCAAGGCGACCGGGGCCCATATTTCCCTGCTCGGCCACATTACAAAGGATGAACTGCTGCGCCACATGTCCAACACCGAAACCACGAACGGCTTCGTGAACCGCTTCCTGTGGGTGTGCGTGAAGCGGGCACGGGTGCTGCCGGAAGGCGGGTCGCTGCCCGAAGCTGACATGATTGCTCTCGCGGCGCGCTTTGCCGACGCAGTCGCCTTCGCCCAGGAAGATCGTGAGTTGAAGCGCGATGCGGACGCGCGCGCGCTGTGGCGCCAAGTCTATCCGGCGCTTTCTGAAGGGAAGCCGGGCCTGCTTGGTGCGATCCTCGGTCGCGCAGAGGCGCAGGTGATGCGCATCGCCTGCATTTACGCACTGTTGGACCGCTCAGCGGAGATCCAGCGCATCCACCTGGAAGCCGCGCTGGCGGTGTGGCGCTACTGCGAGGCGTCGGCGCAGTATCTCTTCGGCGAGTCGCTGGGCAATCCGCTGGCAGACGACCTGTACGAACTATTGCGGCAAGCGCCCAATGGCTTGACACGCAATGAAATCTGTAACCATTTCGGGCGCCACCGATCTGCCAAGGAAATCGCCACGGCACTGGGATTGCTGGCCGAATACGGCAAGGCCCGGATGGCGAAAGATGCCGCGGCGGGGGGCAGACCGGCTGAACGCTGGTTCAGCATCACGCCGGTGTCCTCTCCCGCTGAACCTGGTGAACTTAGCCAACAAAGTGAGGTGAATTGATAATAATAAACGCGCTAATCTCGCTTCCCCGCGGTTGGAGCGCAGAAAAACGCGTGACGCCACCTATGCTGTCTCACGGTGGGAGGGCGCATCCGCGTTCTTCCCACCGTGGGCAAGCTCCTGACCGTGCACGAGCATTATGTGCCGTGCTGGCAAACGGAGTTCGACACGGTAGACGTTCCCGCATAGGAACAGCTATGCGGTTAAGGAGAGATGCCATGCACCAATCACCGCACGGTGGGCGGTTACCGAATGGGGAGTTCACCCACTCCCAGATTGCAGGAGAGCAATGACGAACGATTCAGCTCCATATCATGAAACAGAGCGAGACGCCGGTGACATCGGGAATCGCCTGACGGCCGACGCGCGGCAGGTGATCGAACTGCTCGCCGACCTGGTCGAGGGAGAACTGCGCCGCCGGGCGCTCTACCAGCCGCGCCGGCCATTGCCTGCCGCGGTACGTCGCGCGGTTGAGGACCAAATCCGACGCTCTCTGGAGGCGCAGCTGGCCCGCGAGGCGATCAGGGCGCTCCTGGGTACGCAACACTACCGCGTTATCCGTTAAGGAGGATACACCAACATGGATCACACAGAAGCAGTACCCGCCGCCGCGACTGCGGCGCTGCGCGTGGCGCTCTATCTCAGAGTCTCCACAGAGGACCAGGTCAACGGGTTCAGCCTGGAGGGGCAGGAAGCCGCCTTGCGCGACTGGTGCGCCAAGCGCGGGCACCTGGTGGCCGGCGTCTACATCGAGGAGGGGAAGTCCGGCACGAGCATCGCGCGCCGCCCCGCGCTGCAGCGGCTCGTGGCGGCTGCCAAGTCCGAGACCTTCGACACCGT
>JAKIYB010000657.1 GCA_022708765.1 Armatimonadota bacterium
GCGCCAACGCGGGCGCGTGAGTTTCTAGAGGGCGTGGGCAGCGGGCGATTGTTGACGCGTGATCCGCTGCCGTTCATCGCAATCCCCACCACTGCCGGCACCGGCTCTGAAGTAACGAAAAATGCCGTCATCTCCTCGCGGCGCGATGGCTATAAGAAAAGCCTGCGCGATCCGCGCATGATAGCGGATATCGTGATACTGGATGCCGACCTGACATGCTCGCTGCCGCCGCACCTCACCGCCTGGAGCGGCCTGGATGCAGTTACGCAGCTCATCGAGACATACACCTCGCGCTACGCGCAACCGTATACCGATGCGCTGGCACTGCGGGGGCTGCGCCATGCACGCGCGTTACCGGAGACATATCGCGATGGGACGAAGCTGTCCACGCGCGGTGCGATGCTGCTGGCAGCGCATTTTTCCGGTCTATGTCTGGCGAACGCGGGACTGGGCGCGGCACATGGTATCGCGGCGGCGTTGTGCGCCCATGCCGATATTCCGCACGGTCTCGCATGCGCAGTGTCGCTGCCGTGGGTCATGGCGATGAACGCATCGGTGGTTGGAGCCCAATACGTGGAGGCGGTCGCGGAATTTACCGGGGAGCAGACGGACGTCGCCGGAGCGATTGACGCCATTTGGCGGTTGCTGGCAGAGTTGGCTATCCCACGCGTCACCGCCCTGCCGGCGCTCGAGCCGCTCTGCGCAAATGCCGCGCTGCCTGCCCTGGCGGCGGCATGTCACGGCAATAGCTTGCGCGGAAATCCGCGCGCATTGGCCGATGAAGACCTTATACATCTGCTGCGCGCCATGCGCGACACCGAGCACCCACGGATGCTGCTGTAAAGATGTGTCGTCTTTCATCATACGTTCCTGATGCTTGCGGGTATCAAGGAGGTAGTTAGAGATGGGAGGCGAGAACGATGGCGGATGTCGAACGCGAACAGCTCATTGATCCGGTATGCGGGATGCGGATGGACCCGGAAGAGGCGCCGGCGGTGTTGACATACGGCACGCGCAGCTATTATTTTTGCTCTGATACGCATAAGGAAGAGTTTGAACGCAACCCGGAATTCTACATTGAAAAGGCGCGGCGTGAAGAAGGCGAACAAGCCGCGTAAGGCCGAAGCGCGGTTGCCGGTGATGAGGGGCACGGGGTATACTATATCCTGATGACGCTTCTCACGCCCGCCCTGCAGCCGATAGCTGACAAACTGAAAAGGGGAGAGCGCCTGTCCCGCGAAGACGGACTGGCGCTCTTTACCGCTCCTTTACCGCAGGTGGGCTTGCTGGCGCACAATGAGAAGGTGCGGCGGTACGGCGTTCAAGTAACGTATATAATCAATCGCCACCTGAATCCCACCAATATTTGCACGCTGCGCTGCCCCCTGTGCGCTTTTTCACGGGATGCCGATGAAACAGGCGCATACTGTCTGTCGGTTGATGATCTGCTGCGCGCAGCT
The DNA here is from genome assembly GCA_022708765.1 of Armatimonadota bacterium. Classification (GTDB taxonomy): domain Bacteria; phylum Armatimonadota; class Hebobacteria; order CAIYQO01; family CAIYQO01; genus JAKIYB01. Next base: position 1,461 of record JAKIYB010000657.1, read on the forward strand.
GAGGAGGGCACTCCGCCGGATGAGTTCCACATCGTCGGCGGGCTGCATCCTGACTTGCCGTTCGACTACGCATTGGAACTGCTCTCCCGGCTGCGAGCGCGCTTTCCAACGACCGCGCTGAAAGCTTTCACCGCGGTCGAGATTGACCACTGGGCCGCGCGGGGTGGGCTGACGATTGAGGAGTGCCTGGCGCGTCTGCGACAGGCGGGCCTGGACGGGTTGACCGGCGGCGGCGCCGAAATTTTTTCTCCGGGTGTTCGCGCGCGTATCTGCCCGAAGAAGATCAGCGGCGAACGCTGGCTGGCGATTCATGGCGTGGCACATGAGTCAGGCATGCGCACCACCGCCACCATGCTCTATGGACATATCGAGACGGTCGAGGATCGGGTGGATCACTTGCTCGCGCTCCGCGCTCAGCAAGACCGCTCCGGTGGCTTCGTCGCCTTCATTCCGCTGGCGTATCACCCGGCAAACACGGCACTGGGCGGCGAAGGCACCACGGCGCGCGACGATCTGCAGACACTGGCGGTGGCTCGCTTGTTGCTGGATAACATTCCGCACATCAAGGCATATTGGGTGATGCTTGGGTTAAAAACCGCGCAGGTTGCGCTGACTTTTGGGGCAAATGATTTAGACGGTACGGTGATGGAGGAGCGCATCTGCCACATGGCGGGAGGTGACTCTCCCCAGGCG
>JAKIYB010000658.1 GCA_022708765.1 Armatimonadota bacterium
TGAGCAGGTTGATGCGGCTCTCCACCGCCTGCACGGCACTCGCCAGCCGGTTTTCCAGCCCCCGCCGCTCTTCAAGTTCGTCTTCCAGCGCGGTCAATTCCGCGCGCAGCGTCGTCTCGCGAATCTCAATCTGCCCCAGCGCGTGCCGCAGGCCCTCCAGTTCCTTATTCAGCTCTACCTCGCGCTCGCGGGCACGCCCCAGGCTGCTCTGCAGGCCGGTATACTGCGCCACCAGCAGCGAGAGCTGTAGTTCCACCAGTTCCGCGTGCAGCACCTGATACGCGCGCGCTTTCTCCGACTGCTCTGCCAGCGGCTCGATCTGCCCCTCCAACTCGCTGATGACATCGCTCACACGCAGCAGGTTCAGCCGCGTCTGCTCCAGCTTGCGCAGCGCCTCTTTCTTCCGCTGCTTGTACTTCGTGATGCCCGCCGCCTCCTCAAACAGCGCCCGGCGGTCTTCCGAGCGCGAAGAGAGCACGGCGTCCACCTCGCCCTGGCTGATGATGGAGTAGGAGTGCTTGCCGATGCCGGTGTCCATGAAGAGTTCCTGGACATCGCGCAGGCGCACGGGAGTGCGGTTAATGAGGTATTCCGACTCGCCGGAGCGGAAGACGCGGCGAGTGACGGTCACTTCCGTGAACTCGGTGGGCAGGAAGCCGGTGGCGTTGTCCAGCGTCAGGTGTACCTCGGCCAGCCCCAGCGCCTTGCGGCTTTCGGAACCGTTAAAGATGACGTCGGTAGATTTCGCGCTGCGCAGCGACTTCAGCCCCTGCTCGCCCAGCACCCACAGCAGCCCGTCGCTGATGTTGCTCTTGCCGGAACCGTTCGGCCCCACGATGGCGGTGATGCCGGGACCGAATTCCAGCGTCGTGCGCTCGGCGAAAGTCTTGAAGCCAGAGAGTTCGAGTCGTTTGAGATACATGGGCGAACCGACTGCGGCAGGCCGCGGGGTTGTCCACAGTATACGCGGGAGAGGGGGATGCTGGCAAGCTGATGGGGGAATGAAGAGGCGACTTCCCTTGCACCCGTTCGTTGGCAGTGCGCCACGCAACGGAGTGGAGTGGCGCTAACCCAGGTTACAGATGATGCACGGTCTGGAAGCCGGCCACAGCCAGGCCCCGTCTGCAATGAGTATCGCACGCTCCGCGCTTGAGCAGCGAGTCTGGAAGCCGACGAGAGTCGCGCCCGGCATAGAATTGTCGGTCCTCCCTGTTAAAACTTATAGCTATGCCGCCAATCCACCGTGAAGTCCGGTGAATCATCGGTGAGACCGATGCTGACGGCAAGATCCACCGGAAACTTGCCCTCGGTGAGCCAGACGGCGCCCAGGCGAAGGGCGGCGCTGGTGAGACGGGTGTTCGCGAGCTCGCGGCCGTTCGAGCGCGTCGGCCCGTTGAAGGAAATGGACATGCCGGTGTTCACCGACATGCGCGGGTTGATAGCATACGCGTAACCGGCGCCCACGTCAAAGGTGTTACCGGGCTTGATATCCACGTAGCTGACGAGTTGATCCCCCGTCTGCGCGTCCTCGGTAACAACGCGGATATCCTTGCGCAGCCAGTTGTAGGTGTAGCCGACATTCCAGAAGACGGCGCCGGGATCGGCGATATTGATGCCGGTAACGCCGACGCGCGTGCTCCAGAAACCGGTACCGAGCGGCACGTCGGTTTTCGGGTTTATGGAGAAGATGTCCTTGCCGGTGGCGGATTTCACCGAGACATTGGCGATCCAGCGCGCGCCGTTCCGCCGTTTTGACGCCAGGTGCACGTAAGCGGCGCCCTCGATGTCACCGAGACCGAGCGCGGAGAGGGACACCTGCTGTGGCGGATCGGCCTGCGGCACGTCGCGTGTCTCGTACTGATAACGGAAGGGCACCTTCAACTCCACTTCCATGTTGTCGCGGATGCCATACCGTCCGGCTACGGAGGAGATGAGCACGTCGCGGCGCACCGATTCCACCGCCACCTCGCCGATCACCAGCACCGGCAGCATCGCCACGCCGTCAATAAAAAGGGTATTTTTCGAAAAATGCGAGTAGGCTAGCCGAAACTCCACCTCCTTCGCCCCACGGCGCACCAGCAGGTCCGAACGGGTAGCGCTGGCGGGAAGTTGCGGGGTGACTGTCGGCGGTGGAGTGGCGCCGTCGTCC
>JAKIYB010000659.1 GCA_022708765.1 Armatimonadota bacterium
GGAGCGCTATGGCATCGCCGTCTGGAACCCGACGGAGGAGCCGCAGGAGTTGGCGATTACGGCGAATGGGCGGAGATTGGCATGGACTGGACCAGAAGGGCTGGTTGAGGAGGTATTACCGGCGCAGGGGGTGGCGTTGGGCTACCCCACCCCCTGACCCCCTCCCCCTTCAGGAGAGGGGGAATACGCTGTGTAAAATGCCATAAGGCTGTTCAGGAGGTGCGTGGCCATGGGGAGACGAATATCGAAAAATCAAGCTGTCAGCGAAGGGATGCTGCCGAAAGCACGACGCTTGCGTCGCGAAATGACGCCAGAAGAAGCAATACTCTGGCGGGTATTGCGTGGAGGTCGGTTCGCAGGACTGCATTTCCGCCGACAGCAAGTTATTGGGCCCTATATCGCTGAATTTTGCTGCTTATCGGCAGGTGTGATTATTGAAATTGATGGCGCCCATCATCAACAGCAGCAGGCATATGATGCCGTCCGTGATGAATACCTGGTTTCACACAATTTATATGTGTTACGTGTCTCGAACCAACAGGTCCGAGACGATCTTTCCGGCGTTTTTTACAGGCCGTGAAAGACGCATGTGACCAACGGCAGATGACTCGCGACCCCGACTGATATATATACGCCTAGCCCGTCAAATATCATCATCGGTCACCCCCTCTCCTGAAGGGGGAGGGGGCCGGGGGGTGGGGTGCAGCACCGCCGCCCGCGCATCTGGATTCGGGGTATTGAGATAGTACCGGAAAGAAAGTCGCCGCCGACCAGCATTATCCGAAGAATGTGGAACTATCCACTCTTCCGCACAATCGGCACATACAGGTCCAACTGGTCATACCCCATCAGCTCCTTCGCATTGCGCGGGGTAATCATCAGACCCATGTCATACCGTTCTTCGGCAGCTTCCCGGCTGCCGTCTTCCTTGAAGAACGCGCTGTTCGCCACCCATTCATGGATCAGCCGGTTGGTCTGTTTGATCTCCGGTCCTTCATCCTTGCAGGCGGCGACGGCGTACAACCCGCCCGGAAACTGGAAGACTTCATACCCATTGGTATCCGTCAGGTCGGCGGGAACCGGCAATAACCATTCGAAGCGGTTCAGCCGCGTATTGAACCACATGAATAAGGGGCGTGGAAAGAGCGTGGTGTCGTCATCCCGCATGACCGTCATCGCCCAGTTGAAGAAGCCGTCGAAATCACTGGTGCCCGAACGCGCCATCGGCACCGAAGGTAGCTCGATAATACGCACATTCAGCGCTCGCTCATTGTTGATCGTCATGCCATCGTTCTTTCTGTATTCATAATCGCTGTCGGGGGGGCGGACAACCAGGTTATTGCTCGATCACCTTTACGTCAAAAGCCTTAAGGAATACCGTCTCCCCCTCCACCGTCACTTCTCGCGCTTCCGGATTCGGGTTGTTGAGGAAGCGGATGCGCCGGTCGCCGTTGATGCGCTCGGTGACGTAGATGCCGTCGGGCAGGTCGAGAATGGGCCGCAGGCCGAGGAGCGGGGCCAGCGCGCGGTAGAGGGTGTTGTATCCTTCCTGTGAGAGGAGGGCGCCGAGGTAATACACGCGGCCCGCGCCGCATTCGTGCATGGTGAGGGCGGGGATGTCCCGGTAGAAGGGATTGTCGTAGCGGGCCAGCACCGCGGTGTCGGCGTCGGGAAGGATTTCGTCGAGCCAGCGCACGTCGTGCAGGTCGGGCAACTCCATCGCGCAATCCCAGTGAATGCTCACCCGGCCGGCGTAGGGATGTGGCAGGGCGCTGTCGCGCACGGTTACGCCAGCGGCGGCGCGCAGCGGGCCGGGAGCGGGAGATGCGTGCATCCGCCCGTTTTCATCCACCACGCCGGACAGAGCGGTGAGGAGCAGCGTGCCGCCGGCCTCCACCCACGCCGCCAGCTTCGCGGCCAGCGCTTCCGGCAGCACATACGGCGCCGGGGCGATGATGACCTGATACGCGGAAAAGTCGGCGCCGGGGTAGACGATGTCGCAGGGGATATTTTGCCGCGCCACCGCGCCGAAATGCTTCGCGAGATGCATGCCGTAGCCGTTGCCGAACTGTCCGGCGGTCTCCGGGATGCGGTTGTTGCGGGCGAATTCCACGTGGTTGTGATAGGTGAAGAGCACGC
>JAKIYB010000065.1:0-11043 GCA_022708765.1 Armatimonadota bacterium
GTGGCTGGCCAGATCGGCGATGGAATTCGCCTGCGTCATGTTGCCGATGCCGAAGGAGGCGATGACGGTGAGCACCGCGAACACCATCCCCAGCCACTTCTGCCCTAACCCGCGCTCAAGCGCGTACATCGGCCCGCCCAGCATGGTGCCGTCGGCGGTGCGCACGCGGTATTTCACTGCCAGCAGTGCTTCGCCGTACTTCGTCGCGATGCCGAAGACGCCCGTGAGCCAGCACCACAACACCGCCCCCGGCCCACCCAGCGCCACCGCGGTGGCCACGCCGACAATGTTGCCGGTGCCGATGGTGGCGGCCAGCGCGGTGGTCAGCGCTCCGAACTGGCTCACGTCGCCGCGCCCGTTCGCGTCCTTCGTGAAGGAGAGGCGAATAGCCAGCCCGATATAGCGCTGAATGCCCAGCAGGTGGATGGTGAGAAACAGGTGGGTGCCGAAGAGCAGCACCAGCAGCGGCGGACCCCAGACGAACCTGCTGGCGGCGGCGAAGAAATCGGTGATGGCTTGCATGCGGTGTCCTTTCTTACAGCGAGATACGCGGCGTCAGGATGCCCATCATCTTACCGATTGTTGCGCGGAATGGCAAGGAAGAGAGTCGTGAATTGTGTGTTTGCCGTCCACGCGGCTGTTCCATGTCCGTCGGATGCGCTACAATACGTCCGGAGGCACCGCGATGCATCTCGCCGAGATCGCGCTCCAGCCGGAGTGCTACCCCACACGGGTGCAATATCCCTTTAACCTGCCCATCCTGCGGGCCACGCGCCGGCTGGCATTTTCCACGCCGGTCACGCTCTTCGTGGGCGAAAACGGCACCGGGAAATCCACGCTGCTGGAAGCCATCGCGCGCGCCTGCCGCATTCCCATCTGGGCGGACGACGACCTGTCGCGCCTGGAGCATAACCCCTACGCGCGCCTGCTGCAGCGCTTCCTCACGGTCTCCTGGGCGGGGGCGCCGGTGCCCGGCTCGTATTTCTCCTCGCAGCGCTTTCGCGAGGTGACCGCCATGGTGGAGGAGTTCGCGGCGGCTGACCCGGGACAATTGAAGTATTTCGGGGGCGCGTCGCTGGTGACGCAGTCGCACGGGCAGTCGCTGATGAGCTATTTCCGCGCTCGTTACCGCGTCACCGGCCTCTACTTCCTCGACGAGCCGGAGACCGCGCTGTCGCCGGCCAGCCAGGTGGCGCTGTTGCGACTAATGATCGAGATGGCGGCCGCCGGCCACGCGCAGTTCATTCTCTGCACCCACTCTCCCATCCTCATGGCCTGTCCCGGCGCCACCCTTTACAGCTTCGACCAGGTGCCCATCGCGCCGGTGGACTACGCCGACGTCGCCCACGTGCGGCTCTACCGGGCGTTCCTCGATAATCCCGCCGGTTTCCTGGAGTAACTGTTCGTGTAATGGCGATATCCGCGCGGAATGCGGTATAATATTCCTGGCGCGGGGAAGACGATTCCGGCGCACATTCCCTCCCACGAAAGAGGCGCACCATGGCACGTCTCGTACCGGTTCTCTCTCTGCTCGGTCTGCTGCTTGCCTGTCTGCCCGCGCTGGCTGCCGGCTCCGCGGCGCAGGCTGCGGGATTAACGCTGCAAGTGCTGGATAAGGCGGATATGGATGCCATCGAAGAGCAACTCGGCCAGCGCGCCGGGGTCATGGTGACGGCGGTAGCCGCGAACTCCCCCGCGGCGAAGGCCGGTTTCGTACAGGGCGAGGTGATATTGAAGATCGGCGACCGCATGGTGGATTCACCGGCATCGGTTGAAGCCGCGCTGGCCGGCAAGAGCGGCGCGCTGGAGGTGGTCGGCTTCGTTATCACCGAGGAGGAAGGCGTGCAGGTGGTAAAACGCACGCTGACGCTCGCCGGCGCGATGAAAAACGAGCCGGCTCCCGCGCCGGATGCCGAGACGCAGAAGAAGCTGAAGGCGCTGGAGGAGGCGCATAAGGCCGGCATTCTCAGTGACGCGGAGTACCAGAAAAACGGGCGGAGTTGTTGGCAAAGAGCGCGCCGAAACCTGATCCGGAGCTGGAAAAGAAGCTGAAAGCGCTTGATGAGGCGCGGAGAGCGGGCGTCATCAGTGACGCCGAATACGTGCAAAAGCGCGCGGAGTTGTTGAAGGGGCAGGCGGTCGCCGGAGGTGGCGTTATTGCGTCAAAGTATGTTTCCACCACCAAAGGCAACACCTATCAGCACGCGGTAGGCTTCTCCTTCTGGTATCCGGACGGCTGGAAGGTCGAGGATGTCGGCGATGCATTGAAACTGGTGCCCGCCAACGCCGTCATGCAGAACGGGCAACCCGCGGAGATGTATCTCATCGCCGGACAGCCGTTGGAAGGCACGGGCATCACCACGGTGACGGACCCGCGCGTGGCCGCCGTGCTGGATCAGTTCGTGGCACAGCAGATTTCCCCCGCAATGCAGCGCAAGAAGGCGCCGGCGGCGCTGGCGCTGACCAATGGCGACGGCCTGGTCTTCGACTGGGAAGCGCCGGGGCAGCATGGCGCCACCGTCGTCACCCGCGTCTACGCCTGCGTGCTGAAAGGCTGGGGGGTGATGTTCTGCGCCATCGGGGCCAAAGAACCGATCTTCAACCGGCAAGTCGAACTGAAGACCATCTTCAATTCCTTTGGCTTTGAGGCGGGCAAGCAGGATCCGGCGATCGTCGGCGCCTGGTTCCTCACCGCCACGCGCGCCATGCGCAATGAAGACAACGTCAACTTTACCAGTGACGACCCGCGGCGCGCGTCCTCGGTGAGTGACGAGCAGATCACCGTGCAGCTCAATGCCGACGGGACGGTCATACGCACCTCCATTTACCGGATGATCGCCGGCGGCGGCGCGGCCGGCGGCGCCGGCAAAGTGTGGATTGATACCGGCGACCAGAAGACGGTGACGCAGGGGCGCTGGAACGCCAACAACGGCACCATCGTGCTGATGTGGCGGGACGGGGGCATGGAATCCTATCGTTACGGCCTGGTGCGCGGATCACTCAAGCTGCTATCGGGGAATCAGGTGCAGTTCTGGCAGCGGCGATAAATTATCCCCCGGCCTTCTTCGCCAACCAGGCCAGCTCTTCTGGCGGCAGGGGCGCCGCGCCGCCGATGAGCGTGGAGACCAGCAGGCTCATGGTGAAGATTTCCAGCGTATCGAGGATATCGTACGCGTCCCACAGGTCGGTGCCCCAGGTGAGCACGCCGTGCTGCGCCATCAGGTAGGCATGGCGGTCGGGACGCATGCTGGCGCCCACCAGTACGGCCAGCGAGTCGGTTGATGGGCGGTCGTACGGGATGAGGGGCACCTCGGGACCGAGGATGACCGTCGCCTCTGACGATGACCGGGTGTCAATGGTATTGTTCGCCTGCGCGAAGCCGGTAGCCGCCGGTGGGTGGGCGTGAATGATCGCCCCGGCCTCCGGCAGCGCGCGATACATCGCCAGGTGCATCGGTGTCTCGCTGCTTGCGCTCCGCGATCCCTCCACCTGTGCCCCACCCAGCGTCACCCGCACCAGGTCATCCGCCGTCACCCGCGCCTTGTGCAGGCGACTGGGCGTCACCCAGGCGGTGTCGTCCGGCAGGCGTATGCTAACATTGCCGCCGGTGGCGGTGGTGAAGGTGCGCGCGGCCAGCAGATGGCAGACTTCGACGATGAGCGGGCGTGGGTCAATCATGGCGGTGCTAGTATAACACAGTTTCCGCTGACCTGGTTGGAAAGGACGTGGGAGGGGATTCCATCAACAGACGCGAATATTGAGCGCATACCTGCTTTTCGGAGGCATACCATGCGTATCGTTCTTCTGTTGATGCTCTGTTGCGGTATCCTGCCGCTGTTCGCGCAGATACCCGAGGTGGCGGTGGGGATGGACGGCACCTATCTGCTGTCTGATTTCGGCGAGATCCGCAAGATGCCTGCCGCGGGCGAGACGCTGGACAAAGCGGCGGCGTGGATCACCGCTCACGGCGGCGGGGTTCTGGTGGTGCCGGCGGGCACGGCGAAGGAACTCGTCATTCGCAATCAGTACCAGACGCTGCGACCCAATGCGGTGACGCCGGTGCTGACGATCATTGACCGCCGCGGGGGCATGGTGGTGACGCATCCGCCGCAAATAGGTCTGACGATGCCCTTTGAGTTCAGCGGGTGGACGGGCACTAAGACGGATCGCACTCTCGACACCTATCCTGATTTTCTGCCGCACTGGGGCAGCCATACCGTATCGGCCATCAACAACACCGTGCTGCGCGGCTCTTCTTCGGTGCTGCGCACCTGTGAGGTGGTGAAGAAAGCGGGCAGCGAGGTGTGGGTTTATCCGGAAACGATCCGCGGCATTTTCCCGGCCCAGCGGCTCTCCTTCACCATGCCCGGCGTGAGCACCAGCATCGAAGTAAAGGATATTTACTGGGACACCGCGCGCAAGCAGTCCTACTTCACCGCCGATATCCCGGAGGTTCAGGCCAACGGCGCCGGCCAGTTGTCCAATAAGAGCAACGTCGGCAGCATGCTCATTACCACCGCGCACAACGCCGACAGCCAGTCCTTCGATTTTCATGTCTGGCGTGAGCAGTACGGCCATGGCGATGCTTTTGTCATCAGTGGGTGGTTCGCCTATCAGGGCGACGTGATGAGCAGCCGCGGCGATGAGAACGGCGTGGTGTTGAACGCGGAGATCGAAGGCGATATTGACGCCTTCACCGCGAAGGTGGAATCGGTGGACTGGGCCAACGACGCGCTGAAATTCGCCACCGGCGCGCGAAACGCCAACAAGCTGGGCACCTCGCGCCCGCTCATCAACCTGAACGAGAAGAAGTGGATCACCGCCGGCAGCGTGCTGATCGTCGGCGCCGAAGACTGGAGCGGGATGATCGTGCGCAACCCGGCGGTACAGAACAAAGTGGATGACTACATTACATGGGGCATCACCCCGGACCGCTTTCCGATGACATACACTGATGAGCAGGGTCATCATCCGAGCCTGACCACCTGGGACGGCAAGCCCGTGCGCGAATTCCGCTATGTCTACAAAGGTAAAACTTATCCCAGCCTCATCACCCGCGGCGCGAACTATCTGGGCGGGCGCATCATCGGTTCGCCGGACTGCGGCTGGACGCCGGAGGTGGTGGGACGCTTCTTCGCGGTAGCCGAGGAGGGCGAATACGCTACCGCTCGCGACGGCGGCAGCTACTTCTGCGGCGGTCCCGCGGCCAATGTGTATCGCTGGTATCTCATCCGCGCGTTCAAAAAGAACGCGGACGGCACCTGCGAGATTCGTATTGAGCGCGTGCGCTTCGCGTCGGTGGCGGCGGGCGGCCCCACGCTCTACAACGATGACAACTACACCTGGGATGGGCACGAGCGCCCGTTGAAATATATTATCGCACCGGGGGCGTTCGTCAGTGACATTGCCGAGGGGTGGAAAGAGGGGATGAACAGCTCGCCAGGCGCCGATCACCCGCGCACGTTGAAGCTGGCCGATGGCCCGTATCGCGGCACGGCGACGGACTTCGCCCCCGGCGATCCGGTGGTGCAGGCGGTGGGCGCTGACCCGGTTTTTCCGCGCGGCGTGCGCATCCGTCAGTTCAACAAGATCCCCTCTTCCTGGCCCACCTCGGCGGTGGAGATCAGCAATTTTGGCCTGGTATCCACCTCCGCGGCGCTGCTCATCGGCGGCGACGGCATGGTGGACCGCGACATCGCCCTCGCCAGCCGCAAGGACCACAAACCCGCGCATGGCAGCGCGCTGGCCATCGAGAGCGTCACCGGTGCCGGCATCCGCTTCAGCGCCGACGTAACGGAAGGCGCGCTGGTCTTCGAGCAGCCCGTCCACGAGCAGCCGCTGGTGTGGAAAAGCGCCGCCGGCAAGACGGTGCTGATGGTCAATCCGAAGAACGGCAACATGTCGGTGAGCGGCGGCGAAGTGGCGCTGCCCACCGTGAAAGGCCTCAGCGGTATCTCCGCCACCAGCGTAGCCGCGAACAACCTGCGCGGCATCAACGTCCCGGTAAAAGAAGGCGCGCAGATGCTTGCGGTGGTCTTTCCAGCAAACGAGCCGGACGCCAACTACAGCCTCACCGTGCAGCCCAACTGGTTCACTCTGGACCGCGTGGTGCGCAAGGCAAATAACGGCTTCATCGTCAGCTTCTCAACGCCCGCGCCGAAGGGGGCGGTGGTGGACTGGCAGTTGATACGGTGAAGGCGGCCATCACCAGTAAAGCGGTGACAGACTGCGCATTACCCTTCATGTCGAGATCTGGGAGCGTTACGATGCAAGGGTAGCAGGTCTCCGGGCGGTATCGAAAACTCTCAGTAATGCGTTGTCTGTCACCGATTTACCCTCCAGTATAGGATATTGGCAAAAGTGGTGTTACCAATTGCATAACGGAGGCACGCAATGGTATCCTTCCTTCAGAAAATACGTTGGGCGTTTAAATATTTGTTCTGCGACAAGCCGCTAACCGAAGAAGAGTTCGCGACGTTTTGCAAAGAAGGATTTTCTTTTCTAGTTGATGAATATCAGTTTCAGATCAGTGACATAAACGCCCTGGGAACGATGGGCTATATCACAAAGTTTTATTCAGCACGAATCGTCATTGTCATCACCTATGAATGCAGGGAGCGAGAAGTTGTCCTCAGTATCTGCAAGCGGAACAGTCAACCGATTGAAGACATTCAAGGATATGGTACCGGCTGCTACCAGTTTGAGGATATTGTTAAGCAGTTCATGCCTGATAAGTATTCAATTCCAGTGGAGATACGTTACTCAAATGAACCCGAACACAGTCGCGGTATCATCAAGCATTGCGCAACTCTACTGCATAAATATAGACACGAGATACTGACCGGCACATCAGCATTTTTCGGGTAAATCGGTGACAGACAACGCATTACTGAGGAGATACGGACACAACCGGACATGTATCGGCTGTTATTAAGGCAGTCACGGCACAGATTGGCAAGGGTAATGCGCAGTCTATCACCGCTTTACTGAGCATCGTCGGAACTGTGCGAGGGCCTTACGATTTTTGGAGGATGTGGTATGGCACGGCTGGCACGGATTGTCATCCCGGGAATGGCGCATCATGTGACGCAGCGAGGGAATCTACGTGCCCAGGTGTTTTGGGGAGACTTCGATTATCGTGAATACCTGGCGCTGCTGGCGGAGCACTTGGCGCACCTGGAACTACTCGCCTACTGCCTGATGCCGAACCATGTGCATCTGATCCCCGTGCCGGATGCGGAAGACGCGCTGGCGGATGTCATGAAAGCCGTGCAGCAGGTGTATGCGCGGCGGCTGAACGCGCACCGCGGCGTAACGGGTCACCTCTGGCAGAGCCGGTACTATTCCTGTGTGATGGATGACGCGCACATGTGGGCGGCAATTCGCTACGTCGAACGTAATCCGGTGCGGGCTGGTCTGGTCGCCCGCGCCGAAGACTACCCCTGGAGCAGTGCCGCCGCCCACTGCGGTCTCCGTGTTGACCCACTGCTGTCCGTGTCCCTGTTGACGGAGTGCGCCGTTGAAGATTGGGCCACCTGGCTTCGCATAGAGGACGACGTGGAGTCCACACGCATTCGCACCCACACCGACACCGGTCGCCCCTGCGGCTCTCGTGAGCTCCAGCAGCGCATCAGCACTCTCCTGGGCCGTCCCGTCACCCCTCAGAAAACCGGACGAAAGCCGCGCTACCAAACTTCCTCAGTAAAGCGGTGACAGACTGCGCATTACCCTTCAAGTCGAAATCCCGGAGTGTCACGATACACGGGTAACTGGTATCCGGACGGTATCGAAAATACTCAGTAATGCGTTGTCTGTCACCGATTTACCATTACTCCTTCACCACCTGGTGCCCATGCCGCCGGTGCATGATAAGCTTCGTCAGTTCATCCACCCACAGCACGGTGCTCGCCACGAGGATCACCAATCCCCATTGCGGAAGGGTGAGGTCGGTGGTGCTGAAGATGGGGTGCAGGATGTCCCAGTGCACCACCATCACCTGCAGCAGCACGGCGACGCCGACGCCATAGAGGAGCCAGCGGTTGGTGGTGACACCGATGGTGAACAGGGATGACACGCGCGAACGGGCAACGAAGGCATGCACCCACTGGTAGGCGGCGAGGGTGGTGAAGGCCATGGTGCGAGCCACGTCTTCGCCATAGACGCGGCCTTCCCACCAGAAGAGGAGGAGCGTGCCGGCGGCCATCACCGGGGCGTGCAGCAGCATGCGGTGCAGGAAGTTGGCGTCAATGATGCCGGCTTCCCGCGGGCGAGGCGGATTGCTGAGAACGTCGCCGTGCCTCGGTTCGAGTCCGACCGGGATAGTGCAGGCGCCGTCGGTCACCAGGTTCACCCAGAGAATCATCACCGCCGTCAGCGGCAGCGGCAGGCCCACCAGCAGCGCGATGAGCAGGGTGATGATCTCCGCCAGATTCGAGGTGAGCAGGAAGAAGACCACCTTCTGCAGGTTGCCGAAGATGATGCGCCCTTCTTCCACCGCGTGCACGATGGTGGCGAAGTTGTCGTCGGTGAGCACCATGTCGGCGGCTTCCTTGGCGACCTCGGTGCCGGTGATGCCCATCGCCACGCCGATATCGGCGCTTTTCAGCGCCGGGGCGTCATTGACGCCGTCGCCGGTCATCGCGACAATGGCGCCACGGTCGCGCAGCGCGGCAACGATACGCAGTTTGTCGCTGGGCGAGACGCGCGCGTAAACGGCGATATGTTCGACCCGTCGGCGCAGCGTCTCATCGGACATCTCCGTCAGTTCCTCGCCGGAGATAGTCTCCTCCTTGCCATCGGTGAGGCCAATGCGCCGTGCGATGGCTGACGCGGTGATGGCATGGTCGCCGGTGATCATGACGACGCGAATGCCCGCCTGGCGCGCGTCGGCGATAGCGCGTACCGCGTCCGGGCGGGGGGGGTCAATCATCCCCCACAGACCAGCGAAGGTCAGGCGCTCCTCTGCGTGATGCCGCTCAAAGTCTTCCGTGCCGACGGGGAATTCGCGGTACGCGCCGGCAAGGACGCGCAGCGCGTTTCCCGCGAAGGCGGCGTTAGCCTTGAGGATCTCCGCGCACAGCGCGTCGGTGAGGGGCACGCGGCGCCCCTGGATCAGCGCGTGGGTGCAGAATTTTAACACCGCTTCCGGGGCGCCTTTCACCAGCAGCACGGTATCGGATTCATGCGGGCGCCGGTGCAGGGTCGCCATATATTTCGTTTTGCTGGAGAACGGCAGCTCGTCCAGGCGCGGCGCCTGCTCTCGCTCGATTTCCGGCGCAATGCCGCCTTTGCCGGCGGCGGTGAGCAGCGCGCCCTCAGTGGGATCGCCGTGGATATGCCAACCTTCCTCCCCTTTCTCCAGCACGGCATCATTCGCCAGCACGCCGAGGATGAGCAGTGCATCCACGCCGGGCGGGAGGGCGGCCGCGCTCTCCGCGTCGCTCAGGCTAATGTCGCCCTCCGGCGCATACCCCTCGCCGGTCACCTGGTAGACGCGCCCACCGGCCCACAACCGGGTGACGGTCATCTCATTGCGGGTGATGGTGCCCGTCTTGTCGGAGCAGATGACGGTGGTGGAACCGAGGGTTTCCACGGCCGGCAGACGACGAATGATGGCATGGCGGGCCGCCATGCGCTGCACACCCAGCGCCAGCACCACGCTGATGACCGCGGGCAGGCCCTCCGGAATGGCTGCCACCGCCGCCGCCACCGCTACCAGCAGCATCTCGGCGGGGGTATAGCCCGCGAGCAGGACACCGAGCAGGAAGATGAGGAGTGACAGGCCGACGGCCGCATAGCCCATCAGCGAACCCAGGCGCGCCAGTCGGCGCTGCAGCGGGGTACATGCCCGCTGGACGCCGCGCACTTCGCGGGCGATTTCACCCATCACCGTGTTCATGCCGGTGGCGGTGACGACCGCCCGTCCGCGTCCGTGCGTCACCGGGGTAGACATCCAGACCATGTTAATCTGGTCCGCAAGCGGCAGCCGCTCTGGCAGAACGCCGAGTTGTTTCTCTACCGGCCGCGATTCGCCGGTGAGGGCGGATTCGTCAACCTGCAGTTCGCTGCTCTCCAGCAGGCGGGCGTCCGCGGCCACGCGGTCGCCGCTTTCCAGCAGCAGCATGTCGCCGGGCACGACGTCCTCAGCGGGGATAATCTGGGCAACGCCGTCGCGCAGCACCCGGGCGCGGGGCGCTGAAAGCCGGCGCAGCGCTTCCAGGGCCTGCTCGGCCCGCCATTCCTGCGCCACGCCGACGATGGCGTTGAGGATCAGCACGATGAGGATGACGACGGCGTCTACTACATGACCGGTTGCGAAGGAGATGAGAGTGGCGATGAGCAGCATGTAAACGAGCGGGCTGCGGAACTGGGTCAGGAACAGCAGGAGTAGATTGGGCCCGGGAGCGGTCTGCAGCACGTTCGGCCCGGTACCGAGCAGGCGCGCCGATGCTTCAGCCGGCGACAGGCCGGCCAGGCGCGCGCGTAGCAGGTCCAGCGCCTCCGCTTCCGGCATGGCGTGCCAGGCTACCGCGACCGGTGTCTCCATGGATGGATCCATCGCGTTTCGTCCCCTGCCTGTCACCATACCGGAAAACACGCCGGCTCAGTGTCTATTCCGTAACGGGTCACGGCATAAGGACGGTACAACGTATGATCTTCCGCTACGGAACGGGCGGTGGTAGGGCGTCCGGCCCACCCGGTCCTTCCGGCCCGTCCAATGGGTTCTCCACCGGCTTCTCCGGCTCCGCGACTTCGATGAGTCCAACGAGGCCGGTGCCGTAGTTTTCACCGTTACCCGGCTTGCCGTTCAGACGGTCGTGGTAGTAGATGAAGGTGTCGTAGTCCATGTCGTCCGGCACGATCCACACCCAGGTTTCGCCGTCGGGGATACCGTCCGGATACTGGGCATCCGAAGAGAAAAACGTGTCGTCATTGGTGTCGGAGACGATCGAGCGCGGCGCGCCGGACTTATTCGTCCAACTAATGATAGTGCCCGGCTTCACCTTCAGGTGGCGGGGCAATATTTCGCCGGCGATGGTAACC
>JAKIYB010000065.1:11053-13045 GCA_022708765.1 Armatimonadota bacterium
GTATCTTTCGTGCCGAGAATGAAGTTCAACGCCAGCTTCCCCACATTGCCGCGATAGTCTTTGGCCGTCATCACCAACCGGTGCATGCCGGGCTCCAACGGCGCCATGGGATTCGCCCCCACGTAATAGGCGCCGGTTTTCGGGTCGTGGCGCATGGTGGGGGTGAGATCGGTGCTGTCAAGGCGGATCGTCACTTCCGACGACTGCAGGCCGGAACCCTCGTCATCCACAATAGCGCCCACGCCCTGAAAGCCTTTCGGGTCAATGAAGCCGCGGTCGGTGATCTCGGGTGAGACATAGGAAAAGACGGGCGGATCAATATCCACGGCGGTCGCAGACAGGTGATACAGGTTGCCGTCGGTGCCGGGGAAGTATACCTCACTGCCGTCAATGGCCGGGTCGCCGACGAACGCATTCGTCGGCGTCGGCGCGCCTTTCGGCTCCTTGATGCGATAGTGCCAGGCCAGCTTGCCGGAAATCTTGTGATACAGGGCGAGATACCCGGACTGCATGCGCACCATCAGATAGTTGCCCACGACAATTGGGCCGTCAATGGGCGGCGCGATCAGCTCGATGCCGTTGTCGGTGCGTTTCGTGCTCTTCCCGTCGGTCACCGTCACCGAGGTGCGTGTCCAGAAGTGGCGCCCGGTAAGCAGGTCCATGGATAGCAGGCGGCCGGAGCGGGTGGCGATATAAATGCGGTTGTTGTCGAGCGTCACCGGCGCGGGCATGCGGTCGGGAATGATATGAAACCAGCGCACCGGCGTCTCGCGGCTGCCGGGATTCAGCGCGTAAACCGTGTTGACGGTATTCACGACGATGGTAGATTTGCCATCGGTCACCGGAGTGAGGGAGATGAGCGCGTTCGGCAGCTCCGTATCCCACTTGATGATGCCATCATCCACGCGGATAATTTTGCCGTTTGGATAGCAGATGATCATGGACTTGCCGAAGAGCAGGGGTCCGGCCTCGAGCTTGCCGCCGACCTTCGTTTGTCCGACGAAGGCGCCCGTTTTGCGCGCGATGCCTTCAACCGAGCCATCTTTGACGGCGTAGTAGAGGAGGGTATCGGAAACGGTGGGGCCGTTGCGGATGCCGCCGGAGAGTTCCTGTTTCCACAGCACCTTGCCGCTGGCCGGATCGCGCGCGACTACCTGCCCGCTGGGGTGGGAGACGATGACCTGGCCATCCAGCAGCAGGATGTCGCCGAGGATATTTTCCGTTAACTCCGCGTGCCAGACGTAGACGCCCACGTCGGTGGAGAAGCCGAAGAGGTAGCGCCCATAGGCGAAGACGACGGTGTTGTCCGCCGCCACGGTGTTGCTTGGGTAGATGTTGACGAAATCTTTACCGAGGTAGGCTTTCCAGACCGTCGCGGGATTCTCCGGGAAGGTGATATCGGGGTAGGCGCCCCGATGTCCCGGTCCGCGTCCGCCCGTCCAGGTGGCGGCGGTAGCCAGCGCGGCTGCCATCAGCAGCGCGAGGCCCAGTCCGAATCGGCAGTAACGAATCATGCTGGACTCCTGTAAGGGCGCAAGCCCCTGGCGCGCCGTTGCACAGTTCCGGCGCGCCGTCGAGATACACGATTATATCCTGAGAGATACCCCGCTCACAAGGCGCTTATGCCCCCGCCTGTTTCCCGGCGTAGCGCGCGCGTCCCGCAACGTAGGCATCGCCGCCATGTGTATCGTTAATGACGATGACGGGAAAGTCTGCCACGGTAAGGCGATAGATGGCCTCCGGTCCGAGGTCCGGGTAGGCGACCACTTCGGCGGCCGTCACGCAGCGGCCGAGGAGCGCGCCCAATCCGCCGATGGCGCCCAAGTAGACCGCGCCATATTCCATGCAGGCCTTGCGTACCGCCTCCGCGCGCTGCCCTTTGCCGATCATTCCGCGCAATCCGCACTCGGCGATGAGGCGAGGGGCATACGCATCCATGCGGCCTGAGGTGGTGGGGCCGGCGGCGCCGATGGGGCGTCCCGGCGGGGCGGG
>JAKIYB010000065.1:13087-13320 GCA_022708765.1 Armatimonadota bacterium
CGCCCGCCAGCGACACCGGCAACGGTTCGCCGGCGTCCAGCAGCGCGATCAGACGACGGTGGGCGGCATCACGACCGGTGAGCAGCGTGCCGGAGAGCAGCACGCTGTCTCCCGCGCGCAGCATGTGGACGGCGTCTTCGGCGAGTGGCAGCGAGATGGGCATCGGCGTGTTGCTCATATCTTCTTCTTTCGCTCACCCGGTGGGAATCTCCTGTTCGGTGCGGCATATGTTC
>JAKIYB010000660.1:0-251 GCA_022708765.1 Armatimonadota bacterium
ACTCGACGCTGACGCTCCCCATCGGCGCCCAGGTGGTCGCACGGGATGGTCAGCACGTCGCCGAGATTGATCGAATCGCCAACACGCATGCTACGACACCTCCAGTGGATGCCTTCGTTGCTGGTATCGTTCGCCACGCGCAGGATCTGTAGGTATGCCTGGGGACAATGCGCGCCGCGCACAGTGCTTACGTGCGCGGCCAGAACCCGCCGCCGAGAAACCATTCTTCCTCTTGAATGGCGGCGGGAATG
>JAKIYB010000660.1:271-2137 GCA_022708765.1 Armatimonadota bacterium
TCTGGGAGCCGGTGGAGCGACAGGTGGGGCATCCGCGGCGTCCGCCATCCCCGCGCCGGAGAGTTCCTGCACGAATTTCAGGGCGGCCTGTGCCTGGGCAAAGTCCGGCTTCAACTCCAGCGCGCGCCGCAGCCAGGCCTCCGCGTTGTCGTATTCGTTCAGTTTCCAGTAGACCAGCCCGCGATTATACGCCATGGACGGGTCATCCGGAAGCAGGTGCGTCAACTCCTCCATGAAGAGGCGCGCGCGAAGCCAATCCTGCGCGGAGATGGCTTGCTTCGCATTCGCGAGTAACTGCTGGGTTCGCGTCGTCATGGTCGCCCCCCGTGAGCCTTCGCATCAATATCGGCTCACTCCCTGCATAGATATCGCTTATTTCGCTGTATCCGCGCCGATTCCTTCCATCGCGTGTGCGTTCCCGCCGCCATCTTTACACCCGCCCGCGGCGCAATCGAGTAGAGGCTTGCCCATCCAGGTAGCGTTCCGCGAGGATGACGGCAACGTAATCATCATACGGCCGGTCGGGCACGCGCAACCCGATGGGCAACAGACTCCCCCACCCTCGCGCGGGATGCGCTTTCAAATACCGCTCACGGCCCAACTCGCTGGACCGGTGTTCATCTACAAAGGCGATTTCCTGCTGAAACCCGCTCCGCCGCAGCAGTTCGCGCACTTCGCGGGCGCCGGTGCGGTCGCCCAGGACGATCAGCTTGACGCCGTATCGCCCAATGAAGTGCGCAACGCGGTGATGCAGCGCGTCCACGCCGACAATCTCCTGCACCAGCACTTCGCGACCGACGGTCACCACCGCCACTCCACATTTATCGCGACCGGGATCAATCGCGAGCAGCGGCGGTACGAAACTGGCGGAGGAAGGAGTGCTCATTTTTCGCGTGCCAGCACGGCAAAGGTCAGGTCTACCGGGCCATAGCAGGTAATCGGCGTCTTCGCCTTCGCCACGATCGCTATCGAACCCTGATGCGCCGCGGCCTGTTCCGCGACTGCCAGCAGTTCCGACCACGGCACGCGAGAGACGGAAGCCTCGGGCACCTGCTCCGGTGTCCGCAGATCAAACCGCCGGGTAATCATCGGCACGCCCCGAGCGCGCAGGGCTTCCGGCACATGCACGCGCAGGAGATCATCCACCAGCAGCCCTAGCGCCTGCGCCGATGTGAGCGCGCCTCCCGATGTCACCTCAACGCGCGCGATTTCCTCACCGGCAACATAGATGGTGGCATTGGGGATGAGCTCCACCGTCTGCACTGAAATGAGAGCGGGCCCATTCACCGGCACGTTATTCACCGGCGCCAGCCGGATGATAATGGGCATCTCCCGGCCTAACCCATGAATGCGCCGCGCCAGACTGGTCACCGCTTCTTCCGCGTCAAGGCGGACATACCGCGTTTCGCTGCCGCCGACGAAGAGCAGCGGCGGCGCGTCCGCCGGCATCTCCGGGCTGCGCTGGCGCACCACTTTCTCCGCGGCGATGACGAGCTGTTTGAGATACGCGGTCAGCTTCTGTTCGTTTTCTGACATCGGCATCAGACCGCTGATGAGCTCCTGCCCGGAGGTGAAGGCCAGCGGCGCAAAACTGCCGCGCGCGAATTCGGTGAGGAGCTGCACCCGCTCGGTGAGAGTGGTCACCTGTTCCTGCAGGTCGTCGCGCATCTGTTGCAAGCGCATCTCTTCATCTTGCAGCTTCAGCAACTCCTGTGCGGTGCGGGTGCGACTCGCGCTGGTGTTGTCCATATCGTTCCGCAACTGCCGGTACTGCGTTTGCGCGAATATCAACCGGCGGCGCGCGGTTTCCAGATCCCGCTGTTTAGCAGCCAAGCGTGCCTGCACATCGCCTAACTCTCGGCGGGC
>JAKIYB010000661.1 GCA_022708765.1 Armatimonadota bacterium
AAAGTGCCCCGCGGCATCACCATCCCTCCGCACACCGAGGTAGAGACGGCGGAGGAGATGCTGGAATACTTGTGAGACACCAATTCCTCCTCACCCCCGTCCCCTCTCCTCGGGGAAAGGGGAAGAGGGACGTGTTGCTGCCCGTTCCCTCTCCACAGGGAGAGAAGCGCAATATGGAACTAGCCACACTCACATTCCATCTCACACCAACTGGCGTGCCCCGTGATGACTTTGACGCCACGGATGCCTTCTCGCAGGCGTTCATACACTCACTCGGACTCAACGTGCATAGTGGATGCTGGGCGAATATCAATCTGGATTCGCCGGCCATGGACAGCTTCATACGAGAAGCGCGCAACCTCATCCTCGCCGAGAAGGCTACTTTTTATGGCATGAATACCCTGTATTGCACGCTGCCTGATGATGCCGACCACCCGCATGAGTGGTATGAGCTCACCTCATACACCCGCTTCGAAAGCGAGGGTTGGAAATCAGACATCGAAACGTGCAAAGCCTTCAGAATGCCGCCGACCGCCTATATCGCTGCCGGCATGCACAATAACCTCTATGTCTCGGAGCATTTCAAAACTATTGTCGAGGAACACCAGCTTACCGGCATTGACTTCGTCTGGGTGAAAGATGTGGGGAAATATCGGGCACCGCAATGGTTTGTCCCGGTACCACTCAAACCACTGGGACGAGGTGTCGATCATCCCTGGTATCAACCCACAGCGATAGGTGCCATCCATTCACGCTTCTTTTTTGGCATCAATTGGCGCTCCGGCCAGCACATCTTTGACATGAAAGCCATGCGACGGGAACCGATCTTTACGAAACCGGTATTTCGCAACCTGTTCTCGTTATATGGACTACCCGGCGCACTGGAGGGAGGCTCACTCACGATTGCCGCCTATCGCACCCACTTGCGCCACTTTCTCCCCGAAACAGACTTCGCCTATGCCTGGGATGATAAGAGTAGTGCCAGGATTCTGTGTATCTCGCGAAAAGCGCGCGATGTCCTGCTGGCGGCTAAAGTCATCACGCCCGATGACACCTCTGCAATCCAGATACTCGATACACCGCCACTGGGATGCGCGCAGTTGGACGGTCATGGCGCATTACCGCCGTCGCGCTTGACGCCCGCACAGGTAACCCTTCTACAAAAACGCCTTGCGCAAGCATGGGAAAAGCAGCAGCGCACACCGAAGCCCATCCGCGCCACTACACTCAAGGAGGTGCTGCGCCTCATCCGCAAGGCGAAGCGCGAACGTCCGGATGATTTTCAGAAGCCGGCCAAGCATCCAGATTTCGCGCAACTGCCTGTGACGTTACCCGCACATTGGATCGCACTGTTATCTGTCACCAACGGGGCAGAGCTAGATGCGGAGTGCAGTCTTTTCACCACGACAGAAATTACCGCCGCATATCATGAAAAACGTGAGCTGATCGCCGAGACATTTGATGTGTACCCATACGATTATCCGCTGGTTCCCATCGCCAGCAACCCGAGCGGTGACTGGTATGCGCTCGAAAACCGGGACGAACATGCCGAAGATGCACGCGTCGTCCTGATCAGCCATGAAGATTGCACGGTGATCTATACCTGGGAGAGTATCCCCCTTCTTATCTTTGATTTCCTATCCGGCTTTCATAACTGATAGCATCCAATCAAGGAGTATCCCCATGCGCGTTGAGTTTCGCGATAGCCTGGAGTTCCTGTATGACGATTCCGTCGTCGGTGACGCGCCGTGCGCGGCGATGGTGCTGGACGTTGCCCGCGGCGGCATTGCGGCGGCGCACGTGCTGCTGAACGACCTGACGCCAGCCACCTGACGGGGGCGGACGGACAGTGGTTTCGGCTGCTTGACGTGCCGGTGGAGGAGAACACGGGGCTGGACGGCTTTACCGAACGCGATGGCGTGGAGAATACCTTCGTCGCCCGCCGCGCGCCGTTCCGCGTCTTCGACGCCATGCAGCCCCTCACCGGGAGCGCGGCTTTTCAATCCGCATCCGAGCCCATTGAGATTGACAGTCCCACCATGGCGCTGCGGGTGCACGTGCCCGTCGCGCCTGACGCCCAGGCGGGGGAGTTTCACTGCACCCTCTCGATAGACGCAGGCGGGGAGCCGGCG
>JAKIYB010000662.1:0-1886 GCA_022708765.1 Armatimonadota bacterium
CGCGCACCATCGCCTTCGCCGGCGGCGTCATCCGTTCCACCTCGCCCTCTTGATAGAGCGGCAGCGGCATATCCGCCGGGTCAAAGAGCGAGGCATACGGCTCACAGGGATCGAAGGGATGGTGGGGATCGAAGAAACCCATGTGCAGGAAGAAGGGCCGGCCATCGCGGGCGCGGTCGGCGAGATAGGTTTCCGCGTGGCCGGTCATCCAGTTGTTCATGTGTCGGTCTTCATCAATGTCGCGAGTATAGCCTTTGCGATGCCCGCCTTTGCGGAACTGCGCGATGTATTCGTCATACAGACCGTGCGAATCCAGCCACTGGAAATACGCATCTTTGTAATACGGATCGCCCTGGGCATCAAGGAGGACGTCAAAGCCGTAGCGCGGATGCGGTGATTTGCGCTCGACGATGTTGTCCAAGTGCAGCTTCCCGATGCAGGCGGTATGATAGCCGGCCGCTTTCAGATGGGTATGGATCATGTCCGCGTTGGGATTCAGCGGCACGCCATTATGCCATACGCCGTGATGGCTGGGGTACTGGCCGGTGACCCACGAGGCGCGGGACGGCATGCAGACGGGATGGGAGACGAAGCAGCGATCAAAGCGCACCCCCTCCGCCGCCAGTTGATCAATGTTGGGGGTAAGCGCGAGGTCGCAGCCGTAGGCGCGCAGGGTGTCGAAGCGCTGCTGATCGGTGTTGATAAAGAGAAAGTTAGGGCGCTCCATCCCTCCGGCGGCGCCTTCGGCGGCATGCGCCCAGGCAGGCAGCATGGTCAGCGCCAGTGCCGCCGCCCCTTTGGCGACATCGCCGAGAAACTCACGGCGGGTAACCTGTTTTGGCATGTGCGTTCTCCCCTCTGATTCATGGTGAATCAGTACCAATCACCCAATGCCTCTTTGCCGTCCGGGTGGAGACATTCGCCCTGTGCGCAAAGTCGTCATGGTTACGAAACTATCTCAAACGTCTCGCAACCGTCTCACGGGTCTTTCTCGTGATTCAGCTACGATCCATTTTGAGATAGTGTCTACGCCCCCGCGCCCGGTGACAAACAACGCCTGGTGAACCAGTCCGTGATACCGCTCCATTTTCCATCGGCTACCACATCGCAGAAACTCAGCCAGGCGTTATCTGTTCTCAATATTTATTCCAGTACCAACGTTTTCACCAGCCCCGCCCACGCTCCTGTTTCCCAGAAGGGGGTGACGTTCGCGGTTCCCTCGCCGAGAACAGTGCCGGCAAACGCGACCGCCAGGCCTTTGCCGCGGGCAACACGGGCGGCAATAGGATGCGCGCCGGCATAGGCGATTGTAAAGGCATCCGGCTTCAGCGTCACGTCATGACGCCAGAAGAGCGCCATATTGTCCGGGTGCGGGGCACCAGGTTTGCCGCCCAGCAGCAACGGTGGTTCGCAGCGCACCACTTCACCCGTACCTTTCAGTTCGAAGGGGCAGATTGCCTCCAGGTAGGTGCCTTTCAGGCCGCCTTCACCGAGGGCGCGGTTGCCGCCGAGGAGCACCAGGCGGCCGCCATCCTCGACGTAGTCTTTCAGCATCCGCCGCGCCGCATAGCTGGAGGTGGCGAAATCGAGATTGCTCAGCACCAAGGTGTCGTAGGCATACAACTCCTCATACTTCGCCGGCAGCGCATATGCCTGCGCTGTATTCGGAAAGGCGTCCAGGTCATACAGGTGCGTAAAGAGACCGCGCACAACGAGCACCGACTCCGGCGCCCGCCCCCGCGGCGCGCGCAGGCCAGCCGGTTTCGCGTTCGCGTTCCAGGCTTCCAGTTGGGTGTCGGTATAGCGCTCGAGGAGCGTAACGACGATGCGCTCAGCGTAGAGGGAGTTCTCACCGACGGCTTTCGTGCTCGCTTGCCCGGCGAAGG
>JAKIYB010000662.1:1896-2132 GCA_022708765.1 Armatimonadota bacterium
CCGGCTTCTTCGTATCGAACTCGCCGATGACGTAGTCGCGATAGGCGCCACGCTCTCCGAAGGTTACCGCATTCTCCGGCGCATTCGGGTATCCGGGCGTGACGAAAGTCACGGTATTCAGCAAGACGGGGGCTTTATCTTTTTCCGGCAGTACGCGCATGGTGAGCATCTGCGGCGCAGGGTCGGCGTTGGCGTCGGTCCACTTCACGCGGACGGTGACGCGATAGCGCCCCGGC
>JAKIYB010000663.1 GCA_022708765.1 Armatimonadota bacterium
GAAGGACGCGGATGCCGTTGTCATCCAGCAAATCAAAGACCGTATCCAGCCAGTCGAAATCATACGCCCCCTCGCGCGGTTCCATCCGGTCCCACGCAAATTCCCCAACGCGCGACACCCGCAGCCCCGCCGCGCCCATCAGCCGGGCGTATTCCGGCCAGGTCACCGGATCATGCTCTTCCGGGTACCAGGCGCCGCCTGTGCCGTAAAAAGTGGACGCGTCAGTCATGGGGGTTACCTCGCGTATTTGAACCACAGAGAAAGAGAGAGCACGGAGAGTATTCTCTTGCTTCGCGAAGCGAAAAGGATTCGCTCTATGTCCTCCGTGCCTCCGTGTTAAACGTTATTTCGTCTGCTGCGCCCGCCAGCTTATCCGCGCCGCTAAATCCGCCGGCGCTTTGCCGGTGAGGTGGACGCTGGTGCCTTCGTATTCCTCGGTGTCCACTTCGCCGCGGGCGTGGAGTTCAGCGACGAGGTCGCCGGCGGTGAGGGGGAGGACGGCGTCTACCGGCTGCCAGCGCTCGCGCAGCACGGCGGTGATCATGTCCTCCAACTCTTCGATGCCCCGGCCTTTTTTCGCGGCGAGGAAGACGACGTGTGGGTAGCGCGCGGCGAGGTGCGCCAGCAGTTCCGGCTCCTCCACTTCGTCCATTTTGTTGAAGGCCATGATGGTGGGCTTATCGGCGGCGCCCAATTCGGCAAGCACGCGGTCCACCGTCTCTTCCTGCTCCACCCAGCCGGGGTTGCTGGCGTCAATGACGTGTACCAGCACGTCGGCGCTCTGCACTTCTTCCAGCGTCGCGCGGAAGGCGGCGACAAGCTGCGTGGGCAGGTTGCGGATGAAGCCCACCGTGTCGCTGACCAGCGCGCGCGTGCCGTTGGGAAAATTTACGTCGCGGGTGGTGGGGTCGAGGGTAGCAAACAGCTTGTCCTCGACGAAGACGCCGGCACCGGAGAGGGCGTTGAGCAGCGTGGATTTCCCCGCATTGGTATAGCCCACCAGGCTGACCATGGGGATTTGCGATTGCGCGCGCTGGCTGCGCTGCACGGCGCGGCGGTGACGAATCTCGCGCACCTTCTCCTGCAGGTCGGCGATGCGCTCGCGCACGCGGCGGCGGTCCACCTCAAGCTGTGTTTCGCCCGGCCCGCGCATGCCGATGCCGCGTTTGATGCGCGAGAGGTGCGACCACATATTGGTGAGGCGCGGCAACAGGTATTCCAGTTGCGCCAGTTCCACCTGCAGTTTGCCTTCCGCCGTCTGCGCGCGGTGGGCGAAGATGTCGAGGATAATGCCGGTGCGGTCAATCACCTGCACTTCCAGCATGCGCTCGATATTGCGCTGCTGTGAAGGAGAAAGCTCGCCGTCAATCACCAGCAACTGGGCGGCGTGTTCCTCGATAATCGCCTTCGTCTCCTCCACCTTGCCTTTGCCCAGGTAGGTCGCCGGCTCCGGTTTGTCGCGCCGCTGGGTGACAATCGCCACCACGCGCCCGTTGGCCGTATCCACCAGACGCTCCATCTCCTCCAGCGACTCTTCCCAGTCCGCTTCCGGATTCTCCAACGCCGCCACCACCACGTTTTCTCGTGGCATCGGGATCGGCTCAACCTCGTGCATGCGTGCGTGTGCCATCTTCCTCCATCATAACAAGTTGCGCGGAATACGACAAAGGGGCTTGTGCCCCTGTATGCAATGTCGAAACAACCACCGCGTGTGATAAAGGTGACGATGAATGATGATAGGAGAGAACACACGCTGCGGGAAGACGTTTATGTATCCAGCCCCGGCGCCCGCCATACACTGTCCGCTTCCTGGCGACTCACCCGGTCTTCGGTCTCCGTAAGGACGAAGGAACCCTGGCCGGCGAAGCTGATAGTGCTTTCACGCACTTCCGAAACGCGCTCCAGCAGATCTTCCATGGTGTCCGGATCCATGAAACGCTCGCTTCGACGGGTGTAGCGCGTGGCGGTGGCGGTGGGCGGCTTCATCCCGTCTGGACGCGGCAAGCCGCGCAGCACGAAGGTCAGCGCTTTGGAAACCGCTTTAAGGTCCACAGCGCTTTCGGAGATAAGTTGCACGCAGCGCTTGCCGTTTACCGTTTTAAAGCCGCCGACGGTAGTGGTGATCGTGAC
>JAKIYB010000664.1:0-1751 GCA_022708765.1 Armatimonadota bacterium
GGATGGCGATGGCGCCCAGCTTGTGCAGCGCCAGCAGGCAGAACCAGTATTCAAAGCGCCGCTTGAGGATGAGCATCACCGGATCGCCCTTGCGTATGCCCATCTCCTGGAAGAGCCGCGCCACGCGGTCGCTCTCGCGCTTCACCTCGGCGAAGGTAAAACTCGCCTCCGCGCCGTACTCGTCGCACCAGACCAGCGCGCGCTTGTCCGGTTGCAGCCGCGCCATCTCGTCTACCAAGTCGAAGGCGAAGTTAAAACCTTCCGGCACGGTGATACGCAGGTTCTCATAAAAGTCCTCGTACGACGAGAACTCGGTACGGTTCAGAAAACGGTCGAGCATGAGCTACTCCTGCTTTTTCTCTCACCAGCATTCACATCTCCCCCCGGCCCCCTCACCTAAGCGGGGAGGGGGCGGAAGTGGAAAGGCGATTGTGATTGTAGATTTCTACGCTGCTACTCACCCTCCCCGCTTAGGGAAGGGGCGGGGGAGAGGTAAACTCGATTTACATCACTACCGCCAGAAACTCCGCCGGTTCGTCGCCCAGCGCCAGCATGCCGTGGGGTTGGGCGGCGTCGAAGAAGAGGGCGTCTCCGGCATGCAGCACCATTTCGCGCCCGCCGACGACGATTTTCAACTCGCCGGCAAGCACGTAGTTGAACTCCTGGCCGGGGTGGCTGTTCAGGCTGATCTCGGCGTCCAGCTTCGGCGCCACCGTCACCAGAAACGGTTCGGCCTTCTTATGCGCGAAGTTGAAGGCGAGGTGCTGGTAGGCGTATTCCCGTCGCCGCTCCACGCTCACGCCTTTGCCTCTTCGCACCAGGCAGTATCCATGCAGGCGAGGCTCCTCGCCGGTGAGCAGCGCGGAAAGCTCCACGCCGAAAAACCGCGCGAGCCGATGCAGCACGCTCACCGGGATATCCGCCTCGCCGCCTTCATACCGGCGGTACATTTCGACGGGAAGCTGCAGCATGGCTGCCACCGCTTCCTCCGTCTCCCCGGCTATTTCGCGCAACGCGAGAATCCGCTGGGCAATCAGGCGCAATTGCTCTTCCATATCGCCCTCCTGACGCGGGAATATCCGCGATGGAATAGGTGGATGATTCACCGCCGATTGCCGATAACCTTTTTCCTTACTTAACTTAGGTAAGTTTATCGGTAGCATCAATAGCGCCCCTGTCTCCCGCCGTATTTCCGTGGTACAATAGAATCGCCGGATTTACCCGGCAACACGCATCCACAGGGAGGTTCCCATGCTGAAATCTCGTCTCCTCACCGGCGCTATGCTCGCAATCGCGTTCCTGCTTGGGATACTCGTCGCCCGCTGGCATAACCTGCCCGCCGCCCAGGCCGTTCCCGAGAACCCGGTCGCGCAGGTTCTGCCGGTGCGCACTGTCAGCGGCTTTACCCCCGACGGCACCGGACGCACGGAAGCCGTGGTTACCGACGTGCTGGTCGTCTATCAAAACGGCGCCACCAAGCTGATGCGTAAAAGCCACGAATATTGATCATCAGCGTGAGTTGGCTACGAAAAGGCCGGCAACCATTCACTCGCCTTCCGCGGCATCAGGGATAAAATTGAGCACGTAAAGCGCGAAGCCCGGCGTAGTGGCGCGCAGCCGCAGTTCGTGCCAATCGAGATCGGGGTTTGTCACCAGATGATACGCGCGCGGGGTGGCGATCGTAAGCCGCGCCGTCTCCTCCACGGGCGAGACATCTTCACCGCGCATCGCCGATGGCAGCGGTTCGCCGT
>JAKIYB010000664.1:1849-2123 GCA_022708765.1 Armatimonadota bacterium
GCCCGCCAGTCGCAGCGCCTCCGCCGTTTGCACCCAGCGTCCCACCGCATAAAGCGCATCCGGCATGCGCGGCACGTGTTCGGCAAACGTAATGACCTGATCAAGGCGCGCCTCTTCCGGATTTCCCAGCCGCCCGCGCCCGATGCCCAGGTAAATATCCGGTGTTGCCGGGCAAATGGCGGCACCTGGTTCATCACCGGTACGCAGCGGCATCAGCAGCGGCGGCAGCGTCACATCCGGGCGCAGTTCTCGCACCATGATCTGTATCTGCGCC
>JAKIYB010000665.1 GCA_022708765.1 Armatimonadota bacterium
ATTAATTGTTGGTATGGCATGCGGTTTCAGCGCCATCGCGCCGTAGCGCGCGCCCGCTGTGGCGCGCCTCTTTCGGTGTCGCGGTCGTGTTCGCAACACGGGAGCCGTGATCATGGGCAATCGTCTTCCACCCGGATGCGGGTTGGCATGCCCGACTGCTGCAGCGGAACAGGCGCGCCGCGGCGGGCGCGCGCTGCTATGGTGCGACCCTGTCAAGAGCACGCGAAGGGTCACGAGAAGAATTATTCTTCTCTATCAGCACGCTCTGCGCTTGACGCAACGTCCAGATGGGTGCGGCGGTCGCTCACGACGATCTTTCAGCCTGCTATACGCGGGTTGGGTACCGCAAGAAAGTACTCCGGTTCGTCGGGAGCTGCCCGATATCTACGTGGGGTGGGTTCGCGCGATCCACGCGGGATCGCCTTACACACATAGCGCGCGCCGGGATTCTCCCTCGGGACCGCCGCACCCCCCTGGACGCCTGCATCTCACTCGCTCGGGACGACGGCATCAGAGCATCTGCGCCGCCGCCCACACAAATCCCGCGAGTTCCCGCGCACAGGCCACCGCCGCCCGGCGCGTCTCCTTCCCGCCCTGGCTCACCCGCCAGAAGGTCGCATGCAAGCGCTTTTGCGCCTTCCACGCGTGCGCAATGATGGCGGCAGGCTGCCCGACTTGCCGCGCGCGCAGGCGCTCCCCCACGGCGGGCGCAAACCGCGCATGCCAGGCCGCTTCCACCAGCGCCCGCCGACACCGGCCATTGCCGGTCTTCGTGATCTGCCCGCGGCACTGCCGGGACCCGCTACTGTACTCGGCACACGTCAACCCCAGATAATGCATATAGGCCGGCGCCTCGCCAAACCGGTGAAAATCCAGCGTCTCGGCAATTAGAATCATCGCCGTCAGCGTTGAGATGCCGCGGAAACAGCAGAGCGCGCCCACCAGCGCTTGATACGGCGGCGTCTGCGCCAGCAACTCGACCTGCCGCGTCGCCTCGGTCACCCGCTGCTCCCGGTAGTCCACATCCGTCAAGTAGTCCTGCCACGTCCAGGCATCCGGCCCGGTGAACGTCACCCGGTGCAACCAGCGGCGATGCGCCTGCGTCCAGTGTTTGGTCTGGGTGAATCGCAGCCCGCGCACGCCCAGGAACTTCAACACGCGCTGCCGCGCCACCTGCAGATCCCGCTGCCGCGCTTCCCGGCAGCGCACCAACGCCCGCACCGCCTCTTGCTCCGGCGTCGGCGCCGCCACCACCGCCAGCGCGCCCGTCCGCCCCTGCACCGCCAACATGCTGGCGTCCCGCGTATCGGTTTTCACCCGCTCGCCCGGCGCCCGCGGCGTTTTCGATGGGGCAATCACCTGACAGGCGATCCCGGCCCGGTCCAACCACCGGTAGACGACATAGCCGCCACTGCTGGCCTCATAATAACACTGCAGCTGGTACCGGGACGCCCAGCGGCTCAGGTACTTCACCAGCGCCGTCTCCTCCGTGGGCAACGTACACGCATCCAAGGGAACCTTCCCCTGGGCCGGATACACCGCGATGCGGGTGGTGTCCTGATGGACATCCATCCCCACATATGCCATACTCAACATGACCGGTTCCTCCTATCACTGACAGATAGTGATATTGTAGCTCTGCTCTCGCAAAAGTGAGTAACCTACGCGAGTGCGAGGAGCCGGTCGCACCATTCTATCTACACGCCGACCAACCAACATGTTACCTCGTCATTACAACCGGCGCTTATGCTCGGAATGGCGAAAGGAGCCCGGTTCACCGGGCGTCTTCTGCCAGCCCGGCGGTTGACCGCCGGGACAAGCGCACCGGCCTTACGCATCGCAACGGAGTAGGAAAAACAGAAAATAATAATAAAAGTAAAAAGGTGGTTATATAGTGCAGGTTGAATAATAAAGTAATCGATCATTAAGCAGCGTTGTCACAGCGCCGATAATACACGGGAACGGATTGGACCACTATTGCATTTCACGGAATGCATCAGGAGCACGCGATGGATGTGAACGCACTCCCGGTTTTACCGCTGGCTACCCGCCTGCAGCGCCTGCATGAACTGCGCCTCCAGCTCTTCCGCACGTCTACTCCTGACGAACTGTGCC
>JAKIYB010000666.1:0-296 GCA_022708765.1 Armatimonadota bacterium
CATAAACAACCTGGCCGATGAGCGGGAGGCCTGGCAGGCGATGCTCACCGGGCCCGGCGCCGTCACCATCCCGCCGCACACGGCGCGCCGCGTCATCATTGACCTGCAAAATTACTACTGCGCCTATCCCCTGCTCACGACCAGCGGCGGCGCGGGCGCTGCCATCAGCCTGCGGTGGGCGGAGGCGCTCTACGAGATCCCCGAAAAGGAGCAGAAGGGCCACCGCGACGAGGCGGAGGGCAAACTCTTCCTCGGGGTGGGCGACGAATTCCTGCCCGACGGCGGGCCGCGGCGGC
>JAKIYB010000666.1:306-2089 GCA_022708765.1 Armatimonadota bacterium
CCTCTGGTGGGAGGCGGGCCGCTACCTGGAACTACGCGCGACGACCGCTGACGACCCTTTGACCATTGACGCGCTCTCCCTGCTGGAAACGCACTACCCGCTGGAGGACGAAGGGCGTTTCCAAGCGAGCGACCCTCGACTGGAAGCCGTCATTCCCATCGGCGTGCGCGCGCTGCAGATGTGCAGCCACGAGACGTATATGGACTGCCCCTATTACGAGCAGCTCATGTATATCGGCGACACGCGGCTGGAGGTGCTCACCACCTACGCCCTCACCGATGACGACCGCCTGCCGCGCAAGGCGCTGGCCTGCTTTGACCACTCGCGGCAGCTCTCCGGGCTCACGCAGTCGCGCTACCCCTGCCACACCGGGCAGATCATCCCGCCCTTCTCGCTGTGGTTCATCTGCATGATCCACGATTACTGGATGTGGCGCGATGACCCCGATTTTGTGCGCGACCTGCTGCCCGGCGCGCGCGCGGTGCTGGAGGCCTTCCGCACCTGGCTGCGTCCCGACGGCCTGCTCGACGCGCCCAACGGTCCAGCCGGGTGGAACTTCACCGACTGGGTGCCGGGCTGGCACATCGGCATCCCGCCCGACGGCGAATATGGTCCCAGCGGGCTGCTCAACGCCCACTTCGCCCTCACGCTGGGGCTGGCGGCGGAACTGGAAGCGGCGTTCGAAGAGCCGCTGCTGGCCGAACGGAACCGCGCCACCGCCCGCCGGGTGATGGATGCGACGCTGGAGCATTTTTGGGACAGCGGCCGCGGCCTGCTCGCCGACAACCTGGCGCAGGATCGCTTCAGCGAGCACACCCAGTGCCTGGCGCTGCTTTCCGACCTGCTGCCCACGGAGCGCCGCGCATCCGTCGCCGACGGCCTGCTTGCCGCGCCGGACCTGGCGCGCACCACCATCTACTTCACCCACTACCTCTTCGAGACATACGCGCTCCTCGGCCGCGCGGACAGGCTGCTGGAGCGGCTGGCGCTGTGGTTCGATCTCGCCCCGCGCGGTTTCAAAACAACCTTTGAAAGCCCCGAGCCCTGCCGGTCGGACTGCCACGCCTGGGGCGCCCACCCCATCTTCCACTACTACGCCTCGCTGCTCGGCATCCGCCCCGCCGCGCCCGGCTTCCAGCGCGTCCGCGTCGCTCCGCAACTCGGCGGCCTGGCATGGGCGTCGGGCACGCTGCCGCACCCCAACGGCGCCATCACCGCCGACGTGAGAACCGCGGGCGACGGCGCGCGGGCCGCCATCATCCTGCCGGACGGCGTCACCGGCGAATTCGTCTGGAAGGGTGAAAGCCGTCCGCTGGCGCCGGGGGAGAATCGGGTGGAGGTGTAGGCGAGGTATTGGAGGGCGAGACTCCGTCGAGCCGAGAACGTTCCGAGCGGGGTGCCTGTCCCCGTCACCCCCAAATCACCCCCAAATCCGTGCAAAAAAGTGCGATTTTGGGGGTGATTCGAGGTGGGATGGTTGATGCGGGATGTCGGAGGCACAGGCAGAGCCGCGCGGGGTAATTCGGTGACAGCCAGCCCCGATTGCATCGGGGAGGCAGTCACCGAATTACTGAGCAACCGTATGGGCTGGGCGCGACTATGGTCGGATTCCACACCGTGCTGCCCCCGTCACCGACAGGCGGATCCTCTTCCCGGTGTATCACCCCGCGCACAGTGCTATTTTTTCAAATGCGGGGTGATACATCTTTTGCCCCGAAGTTGAAAGCAGGTTCAGGCGATCTTCTTCTGTCACGGTATGGGCGGCAGTATCAATACTGTTGCT
>JAKIYB010000667.1:0-368 GCA_022708765.1 Armatimonadota bacterium
GACTGGCTTGCTGTTTACTCCGCCTCCGCTACCGGCAGCGTGAAGGAGAAAGTGCTGCCTTTGCCCGCTTCGCTCTCCACCCCGATGCGTCCACCGTGGGCCTCCACCAGCATGCGGGTGATGTAGAGACCGAGACCAAGGCCTTCCGCGCGGCGAGCGCCGGGGACGCGAAAGAAGCGCTCGAACAGGTGCGGGAGGGCATCTCTGGGGATGCCCGGCCCCTGGTTGGTGACGGCGATGCTGACCAGGCCGTTCCGACGCTCACCGGTGACGGTGATAGGAGTATCGGGCGTGGAATACTTCAGCGCGTTGGAGAGCAGGTTGGTGAAGATGCGCTCCAGCCGGTCGGGATCCGCCCACACCGGCGG
>JAKIYB010000667.1:378-2069 GCA_022708765.1 Armatimonadota bacterium
CGTCTCCATCACCGCCGCGGAACGGCGCAGGAGTTCGGCCAGATACACCGTCAGGTCAATCGCCACCCGGTGCAGCCGCAGTTGCCCGCCCTCCAGGCGTGCAACGTCCACCAGGTCCTGGATCATCACGTTCATGCGCTTCGCCGCGCGCAGGACAGCATCCGCGCTCTCCAGCAGCTCGCCGCCCCCGTGCTCCTCCAGCATGTGCTCGCGCAGCAGTTGCGTGTGCCCCTGCATGATGGTGAGCGGCGCGCGCAAATCATGGGAGATGGTATGCACATAGACGTCGCGCTGTTCCTGCAGTTCATGCAGGCGCGTGATATCGGTGAACTCCATCACGGCACCGAGCATTGCGCCGTCGGGCGCCAGGATAGGCGACGCGCTGGCGGACAACCAGAACGTTTGCTCGGGACGATGCGTGGCCATCACCACCCCGCGCACCGTCTCGCCACGCAGCGCGCGATAGGACGGCAGGTCCTCCTGCGGGAAGGGACGGCCGTCAAGCGTCTCCAGGCGCAGCAAGGCCATGCGCTGATCGTAAGGGAGCCGCGCGTCGTCGTCTTCGAAACCAAGCACGTGCTGGGCGAAGTCATTCATGCGCCGAATGCCGCCGTCCGGCGCGTAGACGATATAGCCATCGGGAATGGCGTCAATCGTCGCGTCCAACTCGGCCAGCAGTCGCTCGCGCTCCTCGGCGGCGCGCCGCTGCGCGGTGATGTCCTCCTTCACCGCCAGGTAGTGCGTGATTACCCCGCCAGCGTCACGAATCGCCGAGATGGAAGCGGATTCCCAGTAGAGCTCGCCATTCTTTCTCTTGTTGCAGAAGATGCCGCGCCACTCACCGCCGGTGCGGATCGTCCGCCAGAGTTGCGAATAGACTTCCGGCGGTGTCATGCCCGATTTGAACAGGCCTGGCGTGGCGCCCAGCACTTCGTCCACGGTGTAGCCGGAGATTTCCGTCAGCTTCGGATTGGCGTAGATAATGCGGGACTGCGTATCGGTGATGATGATCGTCGCCGGACTCTGCTCGACCGCGCGTTGAAAAAGGCGCAGTTGCTCTTCCGCCCGCCGGCGTTCCGTCACGTCGAAAATGATGGAGTACAGCAGCGTCTTTCCGCCCACCACAATCGGCCCGGCATACGACTCCACATCGCGCGCCTCGCCGCTGGCCAACCGGTGGCGGAACAGAAAATGCCGGCGTTCTTCCGTTTTGGCGCGCGCCATCTCCGCGGTGACCTCGGCCCACGGCAGCGTGTTAATCGCGCCAATGTTCATGCGGCGGAGCGTATCTAGTGGGTAGCCGTAGTACGCGGCGGCGGCGTGGTTGGCGTTCACGATGCTCCCGGTCTCGGGATCAATGAGCAGCATGACGGCGCGGTTGTCCTCAAAAAGGCCGCGAAACCGCGCTTCGCTTTCACGCAGGCGCTCCTCCGCTTCCCGGCGCTCCTGGCGGACCACCGTCTCGCGTAGTTCCCGGCGAATCGCCGGCGCCAGGCGTGCCAGGTGGTCCTTCAGCAGGTAATCCACCGCGCCAGCGCGCATCGCCTCCACCGCCGTCTCCTCGCCCGCTTTGCCGGACACGAGGATGACCGGCAGGTCGGGATCTAATTCCGTCACGATACCGGGCGCGCGCATCCCGTCAAACCGCGGCAGGCGCAGGTCACTGATAGCCACGTCCCAACCGCCGCCCG
>JAKIYB010000668.1 GCA_022708765.1 Armatimonadota bacterium
CAGCGCCGCCAGCCGGCCCTCCGGAAAACCCAGCGCCATCACCGCCTGCTCGTCCACCCCCGTCACGCCCAGATAGGCGGCGCCGGTGATAGTCGTCGGCACGCCCAGCAGCAGGTGCGCCAGGCTCAGCGGGTAGACGCCCACGTCCAGCAGCCCGCCGCCCGCCAGCGCCGGGTTCAGCGCGCGATGTGCCGGCTGCCACGGGAAGCGGTAGGAGAAATCCGCCTGCACCATGCGCGCCTCGCCGATGGCGCCCTCGGCGATGAGCGCCTCCGTCCGCCGCACGTGCGGCAGAAAGCGCGTCCACATCCCCTCCATCACCAGCACGCCCGCCTCCCGCGCGGCGGCGATGATGCGCTCGGTGCCCGCGGCATTCACCGTGAACGGCTTCTCGCACAGCACCGGCTTACCGTGCGCCAGCGCCAGCAGGCAGTTCTCCAGATGCGCGGGATGCGGCGTGGCGACGTAGATGGCGTCAACGTCGGGGTCGGCAACCAATGCCTCGTAACTCCCATGCCGCCGCGGAATCCCCCACTTCTCCCCGAAGGCCTTCGCCTTCTCCGCGCTCCGAGACCCGCAGGCCACGACGACGGCATCCGGCAGCGCCTCGATGCCGGCAACAAAAGTATGCGCGATATTCCCGAGGCCGAGAATACCCCAGCGGGTGGAGTGTGACATGGTAGTAACTCCCTGTAGTGGATGGTGTTATATGATAGCGGGAATGGGGAGAGAAAGCCAATGTGACACTGGGGTAAAGCGGGTGACTGGCTGAACGCATGCAGGGATACTGGATGAATTCCAATGCAAAGAACGCTACGAGGCATTGCCAGGAATGTGCAACGAGGTGAACTCATGCACAAGTGCCGGGATGAACTCCACATCAATTTCAAAAGCACCCGTGAGCGTTACGGTGCCATCAACCACAATATCGCCCGCGCCTATTGGCAAGCGATGGCATCCCACTTGATAACGGAGCGCCACATGACCGCTGTGATCGCAAGAGAACAACTCCAGGTTAAACTCCGCCGGGGAAGCGCCGACGAGGGTGATATGACCGCTACGTGAGTGCTCGAATTGGCACAACTCATCCAGAAACTGGGTAAACGCATCGGCTATAATGGTAACATCGGCTGTAGCGTTAAATACGCCGTGCAGCGCCGAATCCTTAACGACCACATGCCAGTCATACGAGAAGATGCCGCCCGTACCAGGGAATGTGTCAATACCTGTACAGTGTATGGTCAACGATGAATGGCGATCTATGCTCTTAATCTCCACTGATGAACCACCCTCGGATATCAGATATCACCGTTTGTACTGTAGGCATGTACCTTTGTTTAAAGATACTCCGCACAGTTGCAGAGAGCAAGGGCGGAATCGAAGTCAGGAGGTAGGAGCTGCGGAATATATGTATCCATCCGATGTATCTCCCTCGTGCGTGCACAAGCATCACACCTTCATCGTGTCTGCGCTCGTGTAAAAGAAACGCAATTATTTTGACACGTCGGAACTTACATATCAAAGAAACGTGAATCTGTTAATGTAGAAATGAGTTTTACCAGGCAGCCAGCCCCTCCCCCGTAGGGAGGGGCTGGCCCGTCGCCGCCCTTACGCAACCATATCCACCACCGCGAAGCCAGTCGGATCCGCGATCACCCCATCCACGCGCTCCTCCGCGCGGAGGAGCACTTCGTGGCGCTGGAAGGCGCTGCGCACTTCGGCACCCACCACGTAGGCGGCTTCCGTGCTGCGCGTGAGGGTGAAGTCCTGGCGGTCGCCGATGAGGAACTGCCGCCAGTCGCCGGCGAAGAGCGCCGTTTTGTCGGTGGTAGCGCCCAGTGTCACCGGCACCTGCCGCGAGAAGACGATGGGCAGCCCCCACAGCATGTCCGGCGCGCCGCTCGTTTCGCTCGGCGAGAAGACGTAGCGGCCGCTGTCGTCCTTCGCCGCGCGCAGCAGCGCCTTCACCTTCGGGTTGGCCACGAAGCCGGTGGGCTCGTAGCCCGCCGCCTCGATGGCGCCCAGCGCGGCGGCGGTGTCCGCCACGATGTCCGCGG
>JAKIYB010000669.1 GCA_022708765.1 Armatimonadota bacterium
TGGCGGCCTGCTTGCCGCTACTTCCTCACCCGGCCAGGTGCTCAGGCTGGAACCGCGCACGCAGGGAGCTTTCCTTTCATCAGTGCTGCAAACGCCGGCCGTAGCGCGCTGGGGCCAGCTGGATATTCATGTCAAAACGCTCAAGGGACAAACCGTGGTTGTGGAAAGCCGCAGCGGCAATACCGCTATACCCGATGGCACCTGGGGGAAATGGAAGACGCTAAGTGCCGATGGCGCCGAGATCACCAACGCTCCGGCCACCTTCGCCCAATTCCGTGTGCGTATGACCGGCACGACCACCAGTTCGCCCTTGCTCGAGTATGCCCGCCTCTTTTATCAACCGGTGAACCAGGCGCCGCAGATCAGATTGGAAGCTCCGAAACCAGGTGAGTTCTGGAAAGGGATGAAAGATATCCGCTGGGATGCCCGCGACCCGGATGAGGATAAGCTGGTCTACACCGTTCATCTCTCGAAAGATGACGGGCAGACCTGGAATCAGTTGAGCCGTACTCTGGAAGACTCTGAATCCGCTGACACCGGAAAGCCTAAACCAAATGGGAACGGAAAATCCACCGACGAATCGCCTAAGCCAAAGGTGCAGACGGAAGTCGAAGAGAAGCATATCTCCTGGGACAGCAAGTCGGTGCCAGATGGCTCGTATCGCGTGAAGATCGTTGCCAGCGATAAATACGCGCGCCCTACCGATGCCAAGTCTGCCGAGGTTATCTCAGGCCGCTTCGTGGTGGACAACACGCTGCCGTCGGTCGCCCTTGATGACAAGGTGTACGGGTGGGAGAAGATGAAGCGCATCGAGGTGACGGATAACCTTACCCCGCTCATCGGCGGCCGCTTTAAGATTGACGACGGTCCATGGATTGCCCTCGTCGCGGAAGACGGCATGTTCAATTCGAAAGCCGAGTTTGCTCTGCTCGTCTCCCCCGACGGCGAAATTGATCTGCTCGCGGGAGCGCATAAGGTAACGATCCAGGTGAAGGACTCTGCGGATAACCTGCTGGATAAGACCTACACCGTGGTCATCGGCGAAAAACCGCCACAGCCTGTTGCCCGCATTACCGTACCGGCTACCGAGGGCAACGATAAAAACCTGGCCGACCTGATGCTTTGGAGTTTGGACGAAAAGAAGTAAAGACTCTGTCATCCACACAAAACGGGGGACGGCCACAAGCCGTCCCCCGTTTTTTCTGTTCATCGCGCCTTGCTATGCACTGCCGGGTAAGCGTCTCCATGAGAGGATTTGTATAGAGCGGAACGCAGGGAATCGGCGGTTAGCGGAATAATATCAAAATTGTTTCTTACGGCAACGTGCCTGCGGCTTAATCAGTTTCCTTATATTTCAACAAACCCTTCTGGGGATGCCGCGCCGAAATACGGCTATATCCAGCCGTGCGAAAGGATTTACCCTGTGCTTGAACGCCTTGGCCGTCTGTCAATCCCTACCCAGCGCTGGCTGTTGGTGTTGGGCTGCGTGCTTCTGTTCGGCGTGTGGCTGACGCATGTGCCGGTGACGGAGCGGGATGAGACGCGCTACGCCGAGGCGACGCGCGAGATGCTGGACTCCGGCGACTTCATCATCCCGGCCTTCAACTACGAGCCGCGCTATCAGAAGCCCATCTTCTACTACTGGCTGCAAGCGCCCTTCGTCACGCTCTTCGGAGTGAATGAAGTGGCGGCGCGCATGCCTTCGGCGGTGGTGACGCTGCTGATGGTGTTGCTGCTGCACGGCGTGCTCCTCGGTTGGCTGACTTTGGGAGCGTCCGGCGACTTCGCGCGGCAGCGCGCGCGGGGAGCCGCCTTCCTGGGAGCGGCGGCGCTGGCACTGGTACCGCTGGTCGCCATTTGGGCGCGCGCGGCGGTTACCGACCCCACCCTCACCCTCTTCATGCTGATGACGATG
Organism: Armatimonadota bacterium; assembly: GCA_022708765.1. GTDB lineage: Bacteria > Armatimonadota > Hebobacteria > CAIYQO01 > CAIYQO01 > JAKIYB01. The sequence goes on from JAKIYB010000669.1 coordinate 1,916, forward strand.
CTCGCCCTCATGCAGGCGGATTTGCGCGGCGCGGCCAATGACCCGCGCGCCGCCCGGCGTTGGTACTATGTCGCCGCCCTCGCTGCAGGCCTGGCTTTCCTCACGAAGGGCCCGCTCGGTATCCTCATTCCGGCCA
>JAKIYB010000066.1:0-2654 GCA_022708765.1 Armatimonadota bacterium
CCGCCGAAGGTTGAGGTGGTGATCACACCGAGTCTGACGGTCAGCCTGAACGGCGTCGCGCTTGCCGACCGCGGGCCAATCGTATTGGGGAAAGGCTTGCCGCCGTTCTGCGGTCTCATCCGCATTGAGATTGCCGGCACCGGCCCGGTGTCGAAGGTGCGCCTGATGCTGAAGAATACCGAGTTAAAGACCTTTGAAGGCGCCGGCGGCCCGCACACCTATCTGCTGAACAGCCTCACGCTGGATGATGGCATACAGACTTTCTCTATCATTGCCATTGATGACCGTGAGAAGACATACGCCTACATTTACTCCTTCACCGTGATGAACGGGCGTGCTAGTGGGTTCACGCCGGCGGAACGTCCTGAGTCCGACACCGAGTCAACGAAATCCGCCTGACTACATCGAGAAGCGGTCGCCCAGGTAATGACGCTGCGCTACCGGATCGCTGGCGATTTCGTCTGATGTGCCGTGCGTGAGAATCTGGCCGTCGAAGATGATGTAGCTGCGCTCGGTGATGGCGAGGGTTTCCCGCACGTTGTGGTCGGTAATGAGCACCCCGATGCCGCGGTCGCGCAGGTGCACGACGATCTCCTGAATCTCGTCCACGGCGATGGGGTCCACGCCGGTAAAGGGCTCGTCCAGCAGGATATACCCCGGGTCGCAGGCGAGCGTGCGCGCGATTTCTACGCGACGGCGTTCGCCACCCGAAAGGACCCCGCCTTCCGCTTTCCGACGATGCGTCACGCGAAACTCCTCCATCAGTTGCTCCGCGCGCTCCTTACGCTCGCGTTTGCGCAAGCCGCGCATCTCCAGCACCGCCAGCAGATTTTCCTCAACCGTGAGTTTGCGAAAGACGGACGCTTCCTGCGGCAGGTAGCCTAGGCCCAGGCGTGCCCGGCGAAACATCGGGCAGTGTGTGATATCACGCTCGCCAAGCCAGACGCGCCCGGCATTGGGACGAATCAATCCGACCAGCATGTAGAAAGAAGTCGTTTTTCCCGCGCCATTCGGGCCAAGCAATCCGACGATCTCGCCCGGCTTCACCTCTACCGACACTTCGTTAACCACCGTGCGCTGCCCATAGCGCTTCACCAGCGCTTCCGCGCGCAGGATGCCGAGTTTCGGCGCGGTTGAGACCGCGGCTGCCGCCTGTTCCCGGTCGCTCACTTGCCGCTCCCTTCACTCGCCATCTTCACCTTCTTCACCTCCAGTGTCTGCGTCTTCAGATTATACTCCATCACCTCGCCGCTGCCGGTCAGATCGGTCTGTTCTTTTGACGCGAGATCGGTGATGATGAGCGAGGGCTGAACGTCGTTTTGCTTCACCAGTCTGATGACGGGATCCCCATTCTGAATGGCATACGTGAGTAAAGGCGAGGTGCCGTTGACTTTGTAGGTCGGCTTCCCCTGGTCGTCTTCGCCCGTCATGCTGAAGATGACGTTGCCGGTGGCGGTAACGGCGCTGATGGTTTTCGGCGAGGTGGCGTTCGTCTCCAGCCGATTGCAGGTTATACGCGTCTGATAGAGCGGCGAGGTATAGACGACATTGCGCTCGTAAACAAGCGAGCGCGGCGTTTTCTTCAGGTCCAGCCGCATCACATCGGCGGTGATTTCGAATTTCGGCAGGACAGTCGGACTATCGGCGAAGAGGCCGGCGCCCACGCCCAGCAGGACGCAGATGCCAAGCACACTGATCAGAAACCGTCGCATGATATTCTCCTTCATTGCCGGTCGGAAACAAATTTCGTCGCTACATGCCCCTGGAAGGCACCTTCGGTCAGATCCAGGGAAAAGGTTGCGCTGTCGGCGGCGTGTTCGAGGCCTTCGCCGAGGAAGCGCACCTGTGAAACGCGAAGCCGATCCTCCGATGCAAGCCAGGTGAACTGCTCCGCGCGCAGCACCAGATGGCGCGACAGTTCCACGGCCTTTACCCCGCCTGAAAGCGCAAGACGCGCCGTCTTTCCCTCCACCGCCGCTACGCCGGCCTTCGCTGTCACGCGCAACGCCGGCTTCCCATCACGATAGAGGATACATTCCACGCCTTCAAGGGTCAACCGGCCATCATCGGTGCCGCCTGATCCCCGACGGGTTTTGATTTCCCATACGCGGGGTTCCTGGTTTGGTGGGAAGACGAAACTGTACCCCTCAAACTCGAGTCGCGACGATTTGGGCGTCTCTGCCGGCGTGGGGAGGGGAACTGGTGTCGGATCAACCTTCGCCTGCCGGCGCGCGCAACCGGCCAGCAGGAATCCCACGCTTGCCAGCGCCACGATCCAGAGGAAATATGCCTTCCGGCGCCTCATCGCTGTCCGTCCATCCACGTCCATTCGCTCCGTATTATACTACCCTCCCCGTGAGCGGACAAACGGCGCGGGGAGGGGTGGACGGTCGTCTTTTGGCCGGAACAGGTCTAGGTCGCTTCTCCCGAGTTATCGCCGTCATCGTCGGTGCGATACAACACTGGGACCGGCCGCCGCTGCCCCTGCAGACTGGTGGCAAGCTGCTGGGCGCGGGTGACACGGTCCTCCGTGAGCGGGTGCGTCCGCATCCACTCCGGTGTGCGCGTTGGCCCGGAAAGTTGCTGAAGCCGAACGAGAAACTGCACCAGCCCACTCGGTGGATAGCCGGCGTTATACGCCAGACGCATCCCGA
>JAKIYB010000066.1:2664-13271 GCA_022708765.1 Armatimonadota bacterium
TATTCATCCTGGCGCGAGTGCGGCAGTTGTACCGCGTATTGAATCGCCAGGTCTGCCGCCACCTGCACGCTGCGGCTGCTGCGCCCGAGCACAAGATCGGAAAGCAGATCGTACGTCATCGCGCGCTCGATAGCGTCTACCGAGTGCCGCTGGTTCACGTGGGCAATCTCGTGCCCGATGACGCCGGCCAGTTCCGCATTGGTCAGCCCTTGCTCTAAAAGCCCACGCGTGACATAAATGATGCCGCCGGGCAATGCCAACGCATTGACCTCGTTCGCGTTGAGGATTTTAAAGCTCCACGGCAGATTGGGCCGCGCCGACACTGCGGCGATGGCGCGCCCGATATTCGCCACTCGCGCGGTGGCTGCCGGATCGTTCACCACGCCATACTGGCCTTCCAGGTCCACAGCCGCCTGCCGCCCGATATCTATCTCGGTGGCTTCGTCAATACTCAACGGCGAACTGCACCCCTGCCCCATCAGCACCGGCAATCCAATGAGCAGGATGAAGACGCCAAGCCATACCCGCCATGCACGCATACGGTACCTCCATGAAGACAACACTGTTCATGGGATACCCGCCATCTCCACCGGGTTAATGGCTCGATTTGCGCGATGCGTCTGACAGGGTGTTACATCGGTTCCGCCGGTGTCGGCAGTTCCGGCTTCTTGTCGTTGCGGAGTTTTCCGCGGATTCTTTGGATAAGTAGAGATATTTCTTCAACGCGTAAGATATAGAGGAGAGCAAAATAGAATAACATACCAATTCCAACAGTCACGCCGTATGGCAATAAAGCAATGAGCTTCCCTGCGATGCTTTCAACATCGGATGGCGGAGGCAGCAAACCGGGAAGGAAGTATGCAGCGGTAAAGATGATCAATACAAAGGGAATGAGGCTAATGGCCATTTTCCCCAACAGAGTCATCAGTTTACTAATACCTAGATCACCGAGACGTGAGCGGATCATGCCGTATAAAACGACAACCTTTGTCCCTTTCGAGACAAACAACGCAATGGCAATCGCTGTCGCGCCGAGTTGAAAGTGATATACCCCTAGATACCCTACGGCAATATGCAATGGCACCATCGCCATACCAACTAGTGTCGGTCGCAGTGTATCTGCCATTGCGAAGAAGAACTGCAGAATTATAATCTCTAACGCGCCAATGAGCATGCCGATGGCAAAAATCGTAAATGGCGCTGCCGTCAGACGGACAGCCTCCTCCCCAAACTTCTCGCTTCCGTATAAGCCGTAAATGATAGGAAAGCGAAGGACGATGAAGGTTAGAGCCAGGGGAATAAAGATGATAAACATCATACGCGAGGCAGCCATCAGCATCTCACGGAGACGTTGCCGGTCGCCAGCTGATGCAATATCTGCCAGGAAGGGGAAGAGGGCAATACCGAACACGAACGGAAAGAATTGCACGGGGATATCGCATAGAGCCTTGGCGAAATCCAACGCTGAAAGACTACCCCCAGCAAGATCGGAGGTAAAACGTGTATCCATCACTTTGCGTAGTTGTGAAAAGGCAACCCCGGCTATTAATGGAAGCGCAAGGACGCCAAACTGTTTCAAGCCCGGATGCTGAATATGCAGTGACGGGCGATAATTGGACATTCGACGACTAAGCCCGACCAAATGAACCAATACTTTACCGAGTGCGCCACAGCAGAAACCCGCTGCAAGCGCAACAGGCCCCCAGTTTTTTGCCAGAAGCACGGCAAACACAAGCACTGTGCCCTTCAGAACCAGATCAGCAGATGCTGGTAAAGCAAACTGTTTGTAGGAATTCAACAGGCAGTAGGTCAGCGAAGAGGTGGCGAGGAATACCATCGCTGCTAGCATGACCTGTGTGACAGGAATCACCTGCCGAATAAGCTCACTTTGTTCGCCGGTTGGTCCAGAAAACCATCCTGGTAAAAAGATACGCAATACCTCTGGCGTAAAAAAGATGCCGCCTGCAGCAATGAGCGCCAGAATGATTAGCAACAAGTTTAACGTTGTACTGGCCAGCTTCCAGGCATCTCGCTCGCCATGTTCACGCATACGCTGCACGAAGACCGGTAGAAACGAATGCATGATGACTTGATCAAAAACTTCAAAGACGACGAATGCCACGCGACGAGCAGCAAAATAGACATCAGCAAGGCTTTCCGCGCCGAAGTATATACTGATAACCCGCTTTTCTATGTATCCAAAGCCGAGTAAGAAGACTTTGATGAGCATCAACGCCCCGGTGGCGCGCAAAATGCGCTGGCCAACTTGGGCGCGGGGCACTTCGGCGGACGCGTGGGGGTTAGTGTGAACCATCGGTATCCTTCCGGTGTGAACGTCAGAGGCTTTGACACCGCGGATAAGGTTTCGTCGCGTTACTTCCCGTAGTCAATGTCCAGAAAGATTTCCGTGATCCAGAAGCGGCCATCCTCGGCGGTGAAAGCGCCGATGCCGATATAGCGATAGACGGGATTCACGATGTTGGCCTTGTGCGTGGGGCTGGCCATGAGGGCGTTATGGCCTTCCTCAACCATCACTTTCGGGCAAAAGCAAAGGTTCTCGCCAACGGTCATGGCGAACGGCGGTTTCGGCAGATGGAACAGCACGCGGCGCATGGCGGTGCGCTTGTCCTTCACCGGCGACTCATGCCCCCAGTATTTCAGATCGTGCATCTCCTTGCTTTTCTCGCGTGCGACCTTCACCAGCAGCGGCGAGACTACCAGTTCCGGCAGGTTTTTTTCCTTTCGCTCCGCATTGGTCAGTTCGATGTAGCGCTGCTCTTCCGCGGTCAGTGTAATCTTATCCGGCGTACCGCCAAGCATCTCTACTATGTTAGTTTTCGCATACGCCTGGCCGCAGACAAAGAGGAGCGTGAAGCAGAGGACGGCAACATGACTGTGATGTGAATGGCGAAACATGGCAACCCTCCGGCAGGGTCAAGGGGTGGACCGGCACCCGCATGATACCACAATGCCGGGGAGCCTGACTACCCTCCCTCGCTTACCGGGCAAGCTGCCGTCAGTATTTCGCCTCTTCCTCTTCAGTTTCAACGGTCACCACGGACTCGTAGACGTCAGCCTCCGCCTCCGCCTCATGCGGAAACACCAGACGCAACAGCACCGGAGTGACGACCGTGGTGGCCAGTACCATGAGGATAAGCGGCGCGTATTCAGCTTTCGTGATCACCGCGCTGGCCAGTCCCACCTGCGCGACAATAAGGCCGACTTCGCCACGAGAGACCATGCCGGCACCCACCCGCGCGGATTCCTGACGGGTGAAACCTGCCAGGAAGGCGCCCAACCCGCAGCCGAAGACTTTGGTGAGAATCGCCACGACAATAATGACCAGCGCGAAGACCCACGCCCCCTGCATGGCGTTCAGGTCAGCGCTAAGCCCGATGCTCATGAAGAAAATGGGCACGAACATCGCGTAGGTAAATGGCTGAATCGCGTGGAGGACTTTGTCATGATAACGCGTACGCGCGACGAAAATGCCCACGATATACGCGCCGGTAATGGCGGCCACCTGCCCGAAATACTCGGCGCCGACGGCGAAAAGGAGCATGAGGAGCAGCGTGAACGCCGGCACCGCGTAGCTGGCGTGCATGCGGTCTACAAGTGCCAGTAGCGGCGCGAAACCGCGCATCGCCACCCATACCGCCAGCACGAAAAAGACCCCCATCAACAACACAACCGCCGACACCGACAGCGCGACAGGCGTCTGAATGCCGATGAACGCACTCACGCCCCCGGCGAGGAGATCAGAGAGCTTGGCAACGTGCACGCCGCTGCCACCCCCGGCATGCGTGAAAGCAATGACGAAAGAGAGGATGATAATGCCGAGGACATCATCAATGACGGCGGCGCCGAGAATCGTCATGCCTTCCTTCGAATTGAGACGGCGCAGTTCCATGAGCGTCTGCGCGGAGATGGAGACGGAGGTGGCGGTGAGCACCGCGCCGATGAAGACCGCTTCTTTCATGCCCATGCCGAATAGCAGCGACACGCTCGTACCAAGTCCGAGCGGAAAGAGGACACCGGCAATGGCCGCCCATAGCGCGGTTTTTCCCACCGCGCGCATCTGGTCGAGATTCGTCTCCATGCCGGCGATGAACATCAGCAGCAGCACGCCGAAACCCGCTAGGGTGTGGACGCCGTGCGAAAGGAAGTGCTGATATTCATCGCTGGGCGGCTGAAAGATCGGCCACCCGAAGATATTGAGCAGTGAAGGGCCGATGAGCAGACCGGCGAGGATCTCCCCGAAAACCACCGGTTGCTTTAGATATTGTTTACCGAGATGCCCCGCCATCTTCGACACGAAGATGATGATGGCAATCAGCAGCAGGAATTGCAGATGAACAACCTGTTCGTGACTCATGAATTTCGCATCTTTCGTTAAATATGACGGCTATCGCCCTCGTCCTTTTCCGCGTATCCCGACTCCTGGCGGGCGACATTGACCGCGTTCTTCTTTAGATAAGCCGCGTAGAGGTCGTCCGGAGTCATCCCCAGCACCTGGGCGATGGAGATGAGGAAGTGGAAAAGGTCAATCACTTCAACGCGGCAGTTCTGCTGGTCGAACTGCTGGTACTTCGCCCACCATTTCCAGGGCACGCTGTCAGTGAGTTCAGCGATTTCCTGACTCATGGCGCGACAGTAATTGAGTACCCATTCCGCGCGTTCATCATCCGTCATCGCGCGGGTATCCACGCCGATGCGGCGATTCAGCGATTCCTGCATGGCAAATATTTCATCGAGACGATCCGGCATTGTGGCTTCCTCTCACGATAGTATGTCAGCGATTTCCCGGCGCGGGCGACGGGTATATACACCATGACGGATATGTAATTCGCGCTTTAGCGAGAACTTCCCTTCCCTGGAAGGAAGATCGCCTGCTAACGCGTAAATATATCTGCGATCAGCAACCGGGTGCGCGGTCGGCGCCCGACGCGGAAAGGGTTTCAGTCATGCCAGAGCCATCGGCCATGCGACCAGATCGCGAGCCTTCCGAACATACCCTCGGACGCATTCTCGGCATCCTCGTTTTCCTGGCGGGCATTGTCATGCTTGTTGTCGCTTTTGTACTGGCGTTTCAAGCGTTTCACAACCCCCGGATCATTATTCCGGATGCAGCGATTACGGGACCGACCGATACCGTCCCACTCGTCGTTTGGGTACAAGCGTTTCTTCGTCTGATCTTGCTCTTCATCATGGGCTATCTTGGCTCGCTCATCGCCGCGCGTGGCGCGCACCTCTTCTTCAGCGCCAAACGGGAGCCCGGCCGTGCTGCTGGCGATTGACCAGGGGAATCAACGCACGAAATGCGCTTTGTTCGACGGCGGGGCGCTCCGCGAGACGTGGAGCGCCCCGACGGTAAAAGACGCTGACGCCGGGCAACTCGCCGCGCTGCTCCCTGAAGATCGCGCTGGACTGCATATTGGTCTCTGTACCGTTGTCCCCGTGCTGCTGCCCATCTGGACGCAACTGGCGGCAATGGTTGCGCTGCCATTGACCGTCATCACCGGGAACTCCCCTACCCCGCTGCGCAACACCTACGCCACCCTGGATACACTCGGACCCGACCGCTTAATGGCCGCCGTAGCCGCGGCGCATCTCGTTGGAACGCCAGTCCTTCCCATCAGCCTTGGGACGGCGACGGTAGTGGATGCCGTCACCGCCGACGGCGTGTACCTGGGTGGGATGATCGCCCCAGGCATTGCCATCGGTATTGACGGATTGGCGCGCGCTACCAGCGCGCTGCCGCCGGCGTCGTTCACCGTGCCGGACAGTGCCATAGGACACTCGTCAGTGGAATCCGTCGAACATGGTCTCTTTTACCATACCCTTGGTGGGCTGCGGGCAATGATCGCCGCCGTGCGCACCGAGCTTGGCGCCGAGGCGCCTCTCGCGCTTACCGGCGGCTGGGCACAGACGCTCGCTCCACACCTCGATGGCGTCGCGCTGTGCGATCCGCTGCTCGTGCCGCGCGGCATCGCGCGCACCCTGGCCGGTCGCGCATGAATTCCCGCGCGCGGCAGGAATCCTCCCTCGGTTGACCGAATGAATGACAGCAGCCGAGGTAATCATGGTCAACAATAATCTCTCCGACGATTTTTCGATGACGGACCTGCTGGTGGCGGACAAAGATGAACGGGCGCTGCGCCTGCCCGCCATGCTGCCGGTGTTGCCGTTGCGCGATATGTTGGTCTTTCCGTCCACGGTTCAGTCGCTGTGCGTGGGACGCGACCGCTCCCGGCAGGCGCTGGAGGCGGCGATGGCCAACGAGCGCTATCTCCTGCTGCTGGCCCAGCGCGACCCGACTATCGAAGAACCGGAACCGCACGACCTGTATAGCGTGGGCACCGTGGCGGAGTGTCTGCAATTGCTGAACCTTCCTGATGGCACTATCCGCGTTACCGTCGAGGGCGTTGCGCGCGCACAGGTGCGGCAATACCAGCGAGACGCGGCCTACCTGCAGGTAATCGCTGACGTGCTGCCGGAGCAGCAGGGCGTGCCGGTCCAGATCCAGGCACTGATGCGCATCGTGCTGACGACGTTTGAACGATGCATCCACATCGGCAATCGCGTGCCTCAGGAAGCGTTGGAACACGCGAAGACCATAGAAGACGGCGGGCGGCTGGCGGATTTGATTGCCTCCTACATGCCCATCCCCGTCCACCACAAGCAGGCGCTGCTTGAAGTCTGCGATCCGACCGAGCGTCTGGAGAGCCTGGTAGCGCTGTTGCAGGCGGAGTTGGAAATCCTGGAAATTGAGAAGCGCATTCACGCCAAGGTACGCAAGGAGATGGAAGAAGCGCAGAAGGAATATTACCTGCGCGAGCGCATGCGCGCCATTCAGGAGGAACTGGGTGAACGCGACGAGCGCACCACGGAGATCGAGGAACTGCGCGAAAAGATCACCGAAGCCGGCATGCCGGAATCAGTGCGCGAAAAGGCGATAAAGGAGGTTGACCGGCTGGAGCGGATGCCGGCGGCATCACCGGAGGTAACGGTCTGCCGGACCTACCTGGACTGGCTGCTGGGCATGCCGTGGAGCACGCGCAGCGACGACCAACTCGATATGGCGGACGCCGAGCGCGTGCTGAACGAAGACCACTGGGGACTGGCAAAGGCGAAAGAGCGCATTCTCGAATACCTGGCCGTGCGCAAGCTGAATCCGAAGATGAAGGGGCCCATCCTCTGCTTCGTCGGCCCTCCGGGCGTGGGCAAAACCTCCATTGGCCGTTCCATCGCCCGCGCGCTGGGTCGGGAGTTCGTGCGCATCTCGTTGGGCGGAGTGCGCGATGAAGGTGAAATCCGCGGCCACCGGCGCACCTATGTCGGTGCGTTGCCGGGCCGCGTGGTACAGGGCATGAAGACGGCGGGAAAATGCAATCCCGTTTTCATGATGGACGAGATCGACAAGATCGGGCAGGATTTTCGCGGCGATCCGTCGGCGGCGCTGCTGGAGGTGCTTGACCCCGAGCAGAATTTCGCTTTCAGCGATCACTACCTTGAAGTACCGCTGGACCTGTCCGAGGTGATGTTCATTACCACCGCGAACCTGCTCGACCCTATTCCGCCGGCGCTGCGCGACCGCATGGAGGTGATCGAGTTTCCCGGCTATACCGAGGACGACAAGTTGCGCATCGCCCAGTTGTTCCTCGTGCCGAAGCAGCTTACCGAGCACGGACTGACGCCGGCACGTCTGCGCGTCACTGATGAAGCACTGCAGGAACTCGTCCGCCGCTATACCCGCGAGGCCGGCGTGCGCAACCTGGAGCGCGAGGTGGCGGCGATCTGTCGGAAGACGGCACGTCAGGTGGCGTCCGGCGCGCGCAAACGCGTCACCGTGAAGCCGAAAGACCTGCACGCGCTACTTGGCCCAGTGCGCTTCCGATTCGGCATGGCGAATGAGGCGGATGAAGTGGGCGTCGCCACCGGTCTCGGTTGGACGCCGGTAGGCGGCGATATTCTCAGCGTGGAAGTGAGTCTCATGAAGGGCAAGGGGGGCCTGCAGCTCACCGGCCAGCTTGGCGATGTCATGCAGGAGTCGGCGAAAGCGGCATTGAGTTATGCGCGTGCCCGTGCAGAGGAACTGGGCATCGCCCCGGAACGTTTCGCCGAGGTGGATATCCATATCCACGTGCCGGCGGGACAGATTCCCAAAGACGGTCCCTCGGCAGGCATCACGCTGGCGACGGCGCTCATCTCCGCCTTCAGCGGTCGCCCCGTGCGCCGCCACGTCGCGATGACCGGCGAAATCACCCTGCGTGGCCACGTGCTGCCGGTGGGCGGCATCAAGGAAAAGATGCTCGCCGCCCACCGCGCCGGCATCACCGACATCATTCTTCCCGAGGAGAACCGCAAAGACCTGGAGGAACTTCCACCGCACGTCACCGACGCACTGACCTTCCACTACGTGGAGCGGATGCCGGAAGTGCTGACGGTGGCGATAGGCTAACTCATCACCCCGCGGCGCGCGCCGTGGGGAGTAACGCCTTCTCGCCTACATCTCCCGCGGTGCTTCAATACCAAGCAGGTCCAATCCCCGTGCCAGCGTGCGCTGGGCGGCGCGGCAGAGGGCGAGACGGGCCTGTTTGCTCGCTTCCGTCTCGGCGGTGAGAACCGGGCACTGGTCGTAGAAGCTGGAGAAAGCGGTCGCCAACTCGTAGAGGTAGGTACAGAGGGCGTGCGGGCGCAGTTCCGCCTCCACGTCCTCCACTACCTCAGCAAAGGCGAGAAGCTTCAGCGCCAGCGCGCGCTCAGCGGGATGCGACACCTCCGGCGCGGTGGTGATCGTGTCTTCCTCCACACCACCCTTGCGGAAGATGGAGCAGATGCGCGCGTGAGCATACTGCAGATAGGGCGCGGTATTGCCGACCAGCGCCAGCATGCGGTCCCAATCGAAGACGTAATCGTTGTTACGGTCCTGGCGCAGGTCGCTGTATTTCACCGCGCCGATGCCCACCGCGCGTGCCACCGCCCGCTTCTGGTCTTCCGGCAGATCGGGATTCTTTTCATTCACCACGGCGTAGGCGCGGGCGACCGCTTCGTCGAGCAGATCCACCAGTTTCACGTTCTCACCGCTGCGCGTTTTCAGCGGCTTGCCATCCTCGCCGAGTACGCTGCCAAAGGTAACATGCTCCAGCGCCACCCGCTCACTGCCGCGCACCGTCCACCCGCAAAGGTCGGCGACGGCGAAGACCTGAGCGAAGTGCAGCGCCTGCCGGGCATCGGTGACGTAAATGACGCGATCGGCGCTCAGCCCTTCGATGCGGAAGCGAATCGCCGCCAGGTCGAAGGTCTCGTAGTTATACCCGCCATCCGATTTCTGCACGATCACCGGCAACGGTTGGCCGTCTTTCCCTTTGAATTGCTCCAGGAAGACGCACATCGCCCCCTGCGACTCGGTGAGCGCGCCGCAGGCGGTCAGCGACGCCACCGTGCCCGCCAGTTGATCGCGGTAAAAGCTCTCGCCGCGCTCATCTTCCATGGTGAGTTGCACGCCAAGGTCGGTATAGACGCGGTAGACTTCCTGCATGGAGAGGCGCGTGATAGTCTGCCAGTCCGCCAACAGTCGCGGGTCGCCGCTCTGCAGTTCAACGAGGATGCGGTGTACCTCTTCGGAGGCGTTCGGGTCTACCTTCACGGCGGCGGTGGCGTCGCGATAGATCTGTTCAAGGTCGGCGACGGTGAGCACCTGCAGCGGGTCATCGCCACGCGCCTCGATGTCGCGCAGCACCAGCCCGGCTTTCCAGAGCACCATGGCGATGGGCAGGCCCCAGTCGCCCAGGTGATTCTGGCGGATCACCCGCTCCCCGCGCGCTTCCAGTACGCGCCCAATGACGTCGCCGATAATCGTCGAGCGCAGATGGCCGACGTGCATCTGCTTGGCGATATTCACCCCGGAGTAATCGAGCACCACCGTCTGCGGCACGCCCTCTTTCATCAGCTTCAGATTGGCGTCCGCAACGATGGCTTGCAGCGCCCCGCTGACCGCGTAGTCCGCCAGTGTGAGATTGATATAGCCCGGCGGCGCTACCTCGACCTTCGCGAAGACGTCCACATCACGAAGCAAATCGGCAATCTCACCGGCGATCGCGATGGGCGCTCTGCGGGCAACGCGCGCCAGCTTCATGGGTAGATTCATCGCGAAATCACCCATGGCGGGGTCTGGCGGCTCAGAGAGTTCGAGCTGTTCCGCGGGCAGTGCAATGCCAAGCCCTTCAGCATAACCGGTCAGCCGCTCGGCAATCAGGTGTTGCAGTCGTTCGCGCATATTGACTCCTCACAACGAAGAACCTTGCGAGTCCTCGCAAGGTTCTTCGACAGTGTACCATATTTTCCGGATATTGTTACACGCAGGAAGGCACCTTGCCCAAGCTGACGAAACGCTTCGTCTCGGCGGATTCCAGGCAGGCGAGCATGACGGCCAGGCTTTTCGCGCCTTCCTCGCCGGGAATCGGGCACTTGCCCTTATTCACGCTCTCCACGAAGGTAGTCATGATGCCGGAGGCGGTCTGCCCGCCTTCGTCGTTCGTCTGCATCGCTTTTGTTTTAATCATCTGCCGTTCACCGTCGGCCATCTCGACGATGACGTTGTAGAC
>JAKIYB010000670.1 GCA_022708765.1 Armatimonadota bacterium
CGATCAGCGAATCACGCTGCTGGTGAGCTGGAAGCGGGACGGCCAATGGGTCATCGAAGCCCACAATCCCACCGACGTCCCCATCGCCGCGACGCTGACCACCACGAAAGGCTGGCCGAAATTCGATTTCAGGCAAAAAGTGGAACTCGCTCCCGGCGAGAGCAAGGCATGGACGGTGGCGGAAAAGAAATGAGGAGTAACCGGTAAGGTGCAATCAGTACAGGGCCGGGGTGCGAAGGAAGCATCCCGGCCTTTGCACAGGGGTATATCACGGCACGGGGAGGCTGTTCAACCACGCGACGCTGGATGCTTTGTACGGCTTTGGGCGCCTCGCCCGCCAGCAAACGCGCTCCACGTTACTTCATCTCCGGCACGATCACGCCGCGCATGATGATATTCTGCGCGAAGACGAACATGAGCAGCATGGGGATGGAAGCCATCACCAGCGAGGCCATAATGAGCGAGGGGGAGACGTTCCACTCAAGCTGGAGTTGCATGAGCCACACCATCAGCGTCCACATCTCCTGCTTCTGGCAGGCGAGCATCGCCCACGCCCAGCCGCTGTAGGCGGCGACGAAGGCGTTGAGCGCGATGACGGCGAGGATGGGGGTGGTGAGCGGCAGGCAGATTTGTGAGAACATCACGTATTCGTTCGCGCCATCCAGCTCCGCCGACTCAAACAACTCCTGCGGCAGGCTGTCGAAAAAGCCCTTCAGCAGGAAGATGGAGAAGCCGTTGGCCAGGCCTGGGATGATGAGCGCCCAGTAGGTATTGAGCAGGTGCAGGTCGCGCATCAGCAGGAAGCCGGGGATGGCGGAGATTTCCGCCGGGAAGGCCATGGTGGCGATGAGGAAGAGGAGGATCTGCTGTGTCTGTTTCAGGCGGAAGCGCGACAGCGCGTAGGCGGCGATGGGATTGACGATGAGCGTGGTGAGCAGCGTCAGCAGCACCAGCACCAGCGTGTTCGGCAGCGCCCGCCCGCGGGTGGCGATGTAGGCGAATACTTCCTTGTAATTCTTCGTGAGGAAGTCGCCCATGATGGCGGAGCGGCGCTGCGACCACTCGTAGAAATCCACGATACGGATGGGCGGCGCGACCGCCGTGAAGCTCGCCGGCGCGCCGTACCCCGCCGGCAGGCGGTCCACCGTGCCATACTTCTGCTGGAGGAAGGTGCTCCAGCGCACCTCCGGCACGTCAAGCACCTTGTCCTCAAAGGCTACCTGCTCGCGCGCGAACTTCGTCCACAGCACGCGCAGGTATTTCGACCCCGTTGTCGGCGGCGATGCCGGCAGCGCTTGAGCCTCCGGATCGCTCGGTAAGATGCCCAGCACCTCGCGGAACGCGGCGCGGCGCGCGAGGTACGAGTTGACGCCGACCATCCGTAACTTTTCCTGATATGTGGCGGAAGTGCGCTCGCGCAGGTAGGCCGTCCAGCGATCAGTATATCGCTCGGTATGGCTCACGCGCAGCAGGCGCGCCGGCCAGCCCTCGTCCACGAACGCGCGCCACACCGGCAGCAGCGCGGGCAGGCTCTCCGGCTGCACCGGCGGGAAAGGGACATCGTAGAGCTGGGCGTATTTTGTCCCGCAACGCTGGTTCAGCGGAACCGATGTGCCGTACTTCTGCACCAGGAATTCGTGCCAGAACATGCGCCCCAGCACCGGCATCAGGTATTGTGGTTTCTCGCGCATCAGTACCGTCGTTTTGAAGGACAGCCAATCCCGCAGGCGCTGGTCCTCCTCGTCGGAGAACCAGTTGCTCACGAAATGCGGCTCGCTCACCAGCGGCACGTTCGGAAACCCGCTGTATCCCAGCCCGTGCCGGTCGCCCATCACCTTCAGCGCGGCATCATCCCACTGGCGGGAGGTGAGCGTCAGCCCGGCGTATTCCCCTTTCGTCTCCTTCAGGTAGCGGTCGCGTAGGAAGCGCCAGTGCATCTCCTGCACGGTATCTTCGAAGAGGGTCATCAGCGTCAGCGGCGGCTGTTCGCTGATAAAGGCGTACCAATCCTCCACCACCGGCCGGAAGCGCGCCGGGTCATCGAGGAT
>JAKIYB010000671.1 GCA_022708765.1 Armatimonadota bacterium
TCACTGCCGCGGCGACGTCGAGCTGTCTACCGGTATAGTAGACAAACGCCCCGCGGTCATAATCCCGCTTTGAGCTGAATAATGTGGTGATAGCCTGTGAACGCTCCAGCGGGATGATGCTTACCGAGGAGAGTGGCATCTCATAGCCAAAGGGGAGGCGCACCAGTCCCAACCGCGCTGTCCACGGCTTGTTAGCATACTCAGCATACGCTTCGTTCAGAAAGGGATCAGTGGAGAAATTGACGGTGACCAGCGCCAATATGTGTGGGTCCACCATCCCTTTCACCGTCACGTTCGCCCGCCGCACCTCCACCGTATTCACGTTGCCCTGTCCTAACGCTTCACTGTCGGGCATCAACACCCGGGTTTGCAGCAGGATAGATGGCTGCCAGACCGTTGGCAAACGCTCCTGCGCCACGGCCCGCATCCCCAGAAACAGCAATATCAGGATACCGACTGGCCACCACATGCCGCCTGTCTCCTCAAGTGCAACAGGTAAAAGGTGAAATAAGATGCTATTATACAAAATGTACTATATACTTATGCATATCATAAGCCCTCTCGCCTACGCTGTCAAGCGTATCGTCAGGCGAATACTCAGGTAGAGAAATATTGAAAATCATCTGCCGCCCACATTGCCGCGGAATGCCATGTCCGAAGCACGGGCATCCGATTCTCTTTGCATCCCCTCTCTCAATCATGTATCATTATCGCCGTTGACTGAATGGAGACGCGAAGCATGGCTGTGGTTATCGGGGTACTGGCGCTTCAGGGGGACGTGCGGGAGCATCTGGCAGCGGTGGAGCAGGCCGGTGGGGTGGGGGTGCCGGTGCGCACGCGCGAGGAAATCGCGCGGGTAGACGGCTTGATTATCCCCGGCGGAGAGAGCACGACGGTGGGCAAGTTGCTTGACCGCTTTGGACTGATGGAGCAGGTGCGCAGCCTGCCGGATGAGGGCAAGCCCATCTTCGGCACCTGTACGGGGATGATTCTGCTGGCGAAGACCATCGAAGCGAGCGATCAGCCACGCATCGGGGTACTGGATATCGCCGTGCGCCGCAATGCCTTCGGTCGCCAGGTTGACAGTTTTGAGGAAGATCTGCCGGTAGAGGGCGTCGAGGGCGGGCCGGTGCGTGCCGTCTTCATCCGCGCGCCCTATGTCACTGATGTCCGTCCCGGCGTGCAAGTGCTCGCCGAGGTGGACGGGCATCCGGTGATGGTGCGCGAGGGGAACCTTCTCGCCGCCGCCTTCCACCCCGAACTCACCGACGACGTGCGCGTACACAGGCTGTTCATCAAGATGATCGAGCAAGCGAAAAAGCGGCGGAAGGCGTAGAGCGCGGGATAATCCGGCAAGTTTTCTCACATCTGGCCGCTCTTGCGGTGGCGCGAACATGGTGATATGGTACTATGGTATGCGCATGTGTCGGCGTGCGGTGGAAGCGGCTGATATGGAGCACGCGGCGGAGCGCCGCGGAGTGAACGGGGGCAACCATGGTAGACACCTATTCGTCGGTAGCAGATAAATACGACATCATGGTGGACTGGGACGTGCGCCTGGAGCGCGAGCGGGCGTTTTTCGCCCATCTCTTCGAGGACGCGCAGGCGAAGCGGGTGCTGGATGTCGGCTGCGGCACCGGGCACCATGCCCGCATGTTCGCCGATCTGGCGCCGCTGGTGGTGGGGATTGATCCCAGCGCGGCAATGCTGGAGCGCGCGCAGACGCTGACCGACGGCGACAACCCCCGCTTCATCGCGGGCGGGTTCATTGACATCCCCACGTTGCCAGGAGCCTTTGACGTGATCACCGTGCTTGGTAACACACTGGCCCACGCGCATAACGCCCGCGGTCTCACCCGCGCGCTGAAGGCGATGCGCCTCGCCCTCACCCCCGGTGGCCGGCTGGTCATCCAGGTCATCAATTACGATAGTTTGCTGGTGGCGCGCTCCCGCTGGCTGCCCGTCGTCGCCCGCGAGGTGGAAGGCAAATCATACCTCTTCTTCCGCGAGCACCGCATCGCCGGACG
>JAKIYB010000672.1 GCA_022708765.1 Armatimonadota bacterium
CCCGCCTTCAACTCGGCCGTCTTCACCGTGCGCTCGAACGGGCCATTCCCCTCATACACATGGCCCTGGTAGCCGATCTTGCCGCTGCCGGCGTTCATGGCGAAGACCACGCGGTCGGGGAAGACGCGCACGCTGCCCGCCGTACCGGTGAAGAGCACCCCCTCGACCTGCACATCCAGCGGGCGGTCGCTGATGAAGACGTAATCGGTGGCTTCCGCCGTCGTCACCTTCATGGCGCCGTCGCCCAGCTTCACCGCCTGCGGCACGGCCTCGCCGTCCTTGTGCGGGTAGACCAGGTAAAAATAGTCCGCGCCGGGTTTGGCCATCGCCTCAACGATGGTCTTTACTTCCTTCTCGGCCAGCTTCGGGAACTGTTCCTTTTTCAAGCCGTGGCGTCCCCCTTGCGGGTAGTCGAAAGTAAGGCGCGTGCGGATGGTGAGCGGATCGCCGGCGAACCAGAAGTGGGTGCCGGCGCCGTAGGCAGTCGCCATCTCCACCGTGTTGCCGGTCATCGCCGGCATCTGCTCGGCCGGCACCCGCTTGTTGAAGGGCACCTTCGCCGGGTCGAACGCGGTGCCGTTCACGGCCACCTTCTCCGCTCCGTCCAGGTTCATCCACGTCCACCAGGTGGGGCGGCCCTCGCCGCCCGGGAAGGTGTCGCGCAGCACGAAGTAGTTCGCCCCCGCCGGCTGCGCGCTCTTCAAGAAGAGTATGTGACGGTTCCAGGACATCTCGGTCCCCGCCTTCGTCAGCTTGCCGTCGGCGTATTCGTCGAACAGCTCCGGCGGATAGTAGCGGCTGGCCACGGCATAATCGACATGGGGGCCGAAGCCGTAATCGGTAAGGGCGTTATCCACCCGGCCGAAGAGCTCCGGCTGGTCGTAGCGTCCTACCTTCACCTGGTTGTGGTAGATGGCGTTGTTCTCGGACGCCGGTCCGTAGTAGTATTGGTAGCCCGTGCCCGGCGATAATGGCGCACCCTTGCTATACAGAATGGTGTTGTTGGCGTCGGTGTCCCAGTGCGACCAGTTAATGCCGGTGCGGAAGAGCAGCCCCGTCTCGTCGGGTGAACCATAATGGGCGCGGAACATCACCCCGTAGGTGGGGATGACGGTCGTCGTCAGCGGCGTCTCCTTCGCCGGGATGTCCGGCAGATAGCGGAACGCCTTCTCCGGGTGGTTGGCCAGCAGATTCGCCACCGGTTCGGTGGGCCAGCAGCGCAGGTGCAGCGCCTTCATCTGGCTCGCCAGCGCCGGGTCGGTCCGTTCCAGTGTCGCGGAGGTGACGCCGAAGATGCTCTCCAGCATATTGCTGCTGTTGCCCATGCCGGGGATGAAGCGGCGGCCATCCACCCGCGGATCGGGCATGGTCAGGTTGGCCAGGTAGCGAATATTCGGCGCAATGTAGCTGGAAAGATCCGGCCCGCCGGTGTTGCGGATGATGGTCACCGCGTCATCCAGGAAGCGGATGGGCCCATACAACTGGTAGGAGGGGCATTCGATGAACGGGCCGTCCCATCCGGTCTGCGTCGCCAGCTTATACCGCACATGGGCGGTCACCTGGTCCATCCAATATTTCGCGCGCGGATGGTCGGGCAGCAAGCCGGCGTAGAAGGCCAGCGCGCAGGTGCGGTTGATGGACATGTTGTTGTTGCCCAGGTGAATGCCCACGCCGCGCGGATTCAGGTCGGGATCGGACATCAGGTAGGCCCCGACCGCCGCCGCCCGGCGAATCTCCGTCCGCTGCGCGGCAGGCAACTCAGGACAGGCCAGCGCGTCATCCGCCCAGTGCGCCCCCGTCAGCGACTCGGACTGCCGGTAGTGCGACAACCCGTAGACGGCCCAGTTCCCCAGGGATTGTTGCTGGGTGAGAATGCCCTGCACCGCCCGCTTGCCACTGGCGACGGCGTCCTCCGTCTTGCCGCTGAAGACGTAATACTTTTCCAGCATCGCGCGGTCAGGATGCTGAGCCAGCGTCTTCTGCAGGCGGGTGATATCCGCTTTAGTGAACCACGCG
>JAKIYB010000673.1 GCA_022708765.1 Armatimonadota bacterium
TTTTTCAAATAAACAATCTTTTATTTTCTCCGCAACCGGCCGGAGCTCTCTGGCCAAGCCCCCTTTCAGGGGGCGTTGTTCAGTAGCCTGGCTCTTTAGGGCCAGGCGGGTAGCCGGACATAAACCATTACCCCCCATTTTGCGATTTTGCACAAAAATGGGGGGTAACGACAGGGGGTAACGGGGGGTAATTGCCGCCCCTTACCGCACCAGCATCCAGCACAGGCTGGCATTCGCCGGCGGCGGGGTCTCGAACTGGACGGTGAAACCCTTTTCCGTGCGGTTGGTGATGGCGCGGTTGGTAAGCCAGGTGAACTCCAGGAAGACGGCGTAGGCGTCATCCGCTTCGGCCTTCGGGAAGGTGACGGTGAACTCCTTCGCGCCTTCGGGCACCGGCACGTTCACCCCGCGCAGGTTGCGCGCCTTCGTCTCGGTGCCGGAGAGGCCGCCGACGTTGAAGAGTCCGCCGGGCAGCGAGACGCCCCCGCCCTCGAAACGGAAGGCGCCGTCCTTCGGCGAGACGGTGAGTGAGGCGGTCTTCGTTTGCCCGTCGTAGTACCACTTGATGGGTTGCGGGCGGTTGTTCGGCTGGTAGAAGGCGATGGCGGCGTCGGCGGTGTCGCCGGCGAAGACGATGCCTTCGTTGCTGGCGGAGTTGATGGTGATGATCCGGTTCCACGGCGGGTTGCCGTCGGCGCGCTTTGCGCTGGCCTCGATGGAATTACCGCCGCCCGCCACCGTCATCACCGCGTGGCGCATGGTGGCGCCGTGGTTGGCGATGTCGAAGACCGGCGCGGGGAAGGCGCCGGGCACCTGCTCGAAGAGCCACGAGCGGAAGGGGATGGGCTTGAACGGGTCGGGACCAATGGCCTGCTCGATGGGATCGTTGGCCGCGAAGTCCAGCGGCGTGCCGCTGTGCGGGCCGGGCGCGACCTTCACGATGCGGTCCAGCGCGCCGCTCACGTAGCGCCCGCCCCACGGCCCGTCGTCCTTCACGCCTTGCGCCACGTCATACACGTTCGCGCCGGGAGCGATGATGTATTTCAGCGGCTGCGCGTGGCCGTCTTCGGAATAATTCTCCGGGCGGTAAAGGGTCGGCGCGCCGGCGGGTTTCGCGCCCCACCAATGGCGGGTGATGGTGATGGTCTTCGTGCCGTCCGGGTTGGCGGTGAAGCCGTGGATGTGATACCAGCGGCGCACCCTGGCGCCGCCGGGCACGTATTCGTTCGGCTCGTCCACCGCGAAGTAGCGGCCCACCACGTCCTTCGTCACCGGCGCATCCGCCGAGAAGCGGATCAAGCCGCCCATGCGCAGTTCGGTGCGTCCGCCGGTGCTCTCGTCGGCGATGACTTTCGTGGGATAGCTCTTCCCCTCGAAGACGGGGTTCTTCACGTAGGGGCCGATGTCGTACCAGTCGCCGGGGCGCACGATGAGCACGCTGCCGCCGGTGATCCACTTCGCCGGGTTCAGGTTGATCATCGGTCGGCCGGTGCCGAGGGTATGGGCGTTGGTCGCGCCCTTGTACTTCAACTCGGCGGTGGCGGCGGTGAACGCCTCCACCGTGCCGCGGAAGTGATTGGACATGCTGTACGGGAAGGCGGCGTAGAGCACGCCGTTCTCGTCGCCGGCGGTGGAATGCACGTCGCCCATGTAGTTGAAGCCGGCGTAGTACAGGTAGTTGTCGCCCTGCGAGTAGTTGTGCCGATTGAGCATCACGTCGAAGGTCTGGTTCTCGGTGTGCGAATACGTATCCATGCGCAGCACGTTGGCGTGCGTCTTGTTGGAAAGCAGCGCGCCTTTGCTCACGTCGGCGTCAATATCGGCGATGACGTAGGGCTGCTGGCGCTCGGTATCGTAGCCCAGCGACTTGATGTAAAGGCGGTTGAGGTTGCCGCCCAGGGAATTCACGAACAGGCCGGGAAAAAGCCCGCGCAGGGTGTTCACATAGATGCGCTGGTCCTTGCCCGCCGGCACGCCGTCCACCACCCAG
>JAKIYB010000674.1 GCA_022708765.1 Armatimonadota bacterium
TGAATAACTTCTCCATCGGCATCGAGATGGAGCATTTTGACGGCCGCCAGGACTGGCCGGAGACGCAGCTTGCGGCGGTGGCAGCGCTCTGCCGGGAGTTAATGCGCCGCTATCGCATCCCGATCGAAAATATCGTTTCCCACGCGGAGATCGCCCGCCCGCGCGGACGGAAGGTGGACCCGGTGGGCTTTCCGTGGGAGCGGCTGCGTTCACCTCTCCCCCCAACCCCCTCCCCTAAGCGGGGAGGGGGAGCAGCGGAGTAGAAACCACAGCCGGAACTATCTTTCCACTCACTCCCCCTCCCTTCGTAGGGGAGGGGGCCGGGGGGAGAGGTGAACGCCGGCACCGAGTGACAATCGAAAGGAGGACACAACCATGAAATTCACCAGCAGAAAATTCCTGCTCACGCTGGGCGTGGTGATGGTGGCGGTGGGCGGCGCGCTCACCGGCGAGATCACCTGGTCGCAGACGGTCTGGGCCACGGTGACCGCGGTACTCGGCTATGTCGGCATCGAGGGCGTCCGCGACATCAAAGCAACGCCGTAAGGCTGGACAGCGAAGGGCCGCTCAATTGAGCGGTCCTTCGGTCTGTTTGCGGTTGACAGGGAGGGGTTGGTGACGTAAAGTGAAATTACCGACTCGTGACTTCACTCATGCGAGGATCGCACTGATGCCCGACGAAATCAACCTCTTCAATGCCAATACCGGACCCGCCGCCCGCGCCGAGTACCTGCGGGCCGAAATCGAACGGCATAATTACCGGTATTACGTGCTGGACGCGCCGGAGATAACGGATGCGGAGTACGATACGTTGCTGCGCGAGTTGGAGGCGCTGGAGACGGCGCATCCGGAGCTGGTGACGCCGTCGTCGCCCACGCAGCGGGTGGGAGCGGCGCCGGCGAAGGAGTTCGGTACCGTGCGCCACCGCGCGCCGATGCTCTCGCTGGGCAACGCCTTCGGGCACGAGGAGTTCCTCGATTTTGACCGCCGGGTGAAGCGCGGGCTGGAGACGGAGTCGGATGTGCCCTATGTCTGCGAACTGAAGATTGACGGCCTCGCGGTGTCGCTCACCTACGTGGACGGCGCGCTGGTCACCGCCGCCACCCGCGGCAACGGGGTGGAGGGCGAGGACATCACGCGGAATATCCGCACCATCCCCGCCGTGCCGCTGCGGTTGCGCCCGGTTGCCGACCTGCGCGGCGTCATCGAGATTCGCGGCGAGGTGTACCTCTCCCGCGCCGAGTTCGACCGCATCAACGCTGAGCGTGAGGAGCGCGGCGAACCGCCCTTCGCCAATCCGCGCAACGCCGCCGCCGGCTCGGTGCGCCAACTCGATCCCCGCGTAACAGCCGCGCGCAAACTCGCCATCTTCTGCTACGCGCTGGGCGAGAGCGGTGACCTCGCTTTCGACACGCATGCTGAGTTGCTCGCCTTCATCCGCGATGCCGGCCTGCCGGTGAATCCGCATTTCCGGCTGGCGGCGAGCGCGGAGGAGGTGCTGGAATTCTGCGACGCCTGGGAGGCGGCGCGCCACACGTTGAGCTACGACATTGATGGAGTGGTGGTGAAGGTGAACGATCTGGACGCGCAGGCGGCGCTGGGTTTCGTCTCGCGCAGCCCGCGCTGGGCCATCGCCTACAAATACGCCCCGGAGCAGGCGGAAACCCTCGTGCGCGACATCATTACGCAGGTGGGCCGCACCGGCGCCCTCACCCCGGTGGCTATCATGGACCCGGTGACGCTGGCCGGCTCGGTGGTCGCGCGCGCCACGCTGCATAATGAGGATGAAATCCGCCGAAAGGATATCCGCGTCGGCGACCGCGTGGTCATCCAGAAGGCGGGGGAAATCATCCCCGAAGTGGTGCGCGCCATTCCCGAAGCGCGCGATGGCGACGAGCGCGAATTCGTGATGCCGGACCGCTGTCCGGCCTGCGGCGCGGAGGTGGTGCGGCCCGAAGGCGAGGCGGTGG